>JAFKKQ010000246.1 GCA_017304505.1 Hyphomicrobiales bacterium
AGTCGCGTGAGCGACACCCCGACGCCTGCCGGCGCGACGCGCACCATTTCCGCCGCATCGGAAGAGCGGTTCATCGCGAGCACCGAGGAGTTCGCCTCCAGCTCGACCAAGGCCACGCTGCTTGCGGCCAACGTGCTGCAGGCGGCGTTGGTCGGCTGCGTCGTGCTTTGGGTGCTGGACGTGCCGCGGCAGGTGTTCAACGTCTCGTTCTACACCGAGCAGCTTCTCGCTGTGACGCTCGGGCTGACGCTGGCGCTCGCCTTCGTCACCGAGACGCAGCACCAGCCGCGCACGTTCGACCTCGGCGGCATCGTCGCGGCCGCGACCATTATCGCCTACCTGATCTACCGCTATCGCGCGACCGGCGAGGTGTCGTGGTTCATGGTGGCGGCGCTCGCCGCCGCGCTGGCGTGGACGCTGACCGCCGGCCGCCGCGCGGTCGCCCGCTGGCTCGACTGGATTTGCGCTCTCGCCTCGCTTCTGCTGTGCGCCTACATCACCGCGCGCTACGAGACGCTGACCGTCGAGCTTGCGATGCTGCCGGTCGAAGGCATCATCGGCAGCGCCATCCTGACGTTCCTGGTGCTCGAAGCGAGCCGGCGGATTTCCGGCTGGGGCTTCGTCGGCATCATCTTGGTGATCGGCGCCTACGTCTATGTGAGCCCGTTCTTCCCCGGCGATTTCCAGACCCGCTGGGTGTCGCCCGAGCGCATGGTCGCCTACATCGGCCTCGACGTGAACGGCATGATCGGCTCGATCCTCGGGGTCGCGGTGCTGGTCGTCATTCCGTTCACGATTCTCGGCCAGGTGCTGGCGCGCACCGGCGGCGCGGAGTTCTTTTCCGATCTCGCCATGTCGGCGATGGGCCGCTTTCGCGGCGGCGCGGCGAAGATCGCGGTGGTGGGCTCCGCGCTGTTCGGCATGATCTCTGGCAGCGCCGTGTCCAACGTGCTGGCGGTCGGCAGCGTCACCATCCCGACCATGATCAAATCCGGCTTCTCGCCGTATCGCGCGGCGGCGATCGAATCGGTCGGCTCGACCGGCGGCCAGTTGATGCCGCCGGTGATGGGCGCCGCGGCGTTCATCATGGCGGAATTCCTGCAGGTGTCCTACGGCACGGTCTGCATCGCCGCCGCGATCCCCGCCGTGCTCTATTACGGCTGCCTGTTCATCCATGTGGACCTGGAGGCGGCCAAGCAGGGCATCGGCTCGGCCGAAATCAAGGACGCACCGACGCTCGGCGAAGTCTTCAAGTCCGGCTGGCACTTCCTGGTGCCGATCTTCTTCCTCGTCTTCGCGCTGGCCTATCCCGAGGTCCTGGTGCTGACGCCGGAGAAGGCCGCCGTCATCGCAACGGGCCTCCTGATCGTCTTCGCCCTGATCTTCGGTTATCGCGGCAAGCGCGCGACGCCGCGCGAAGTCGCGATGGCGGTGATCGAGACCGGCCGCGTCTCGCTCGACATCATCCTGATCGGCGCCGCCGCCGGCCTGATGGTCGGGGTCATGAGCATCTCCGGCCTCGCCTTCGGCCTGACGCTGCAATTGCTGGCGCTGTCGGGCAACAACGTGTTCCTCTTGCTGCTGCTGATCGCGGTGCTGGCTTTCATCCTCGGCATCGGACTGCCGACCGTGAGCGTCTACATCCTTACCGCCACGCTGCTCGCGCCGGCGCTGGTCAAGCTCGGCGTGACGCCGATGGCCGCGCACATGTTCGTCATGTACAACGGCATGCTGTCGATGATCACGCCGCCGGTCGCCTTCGCGGCCTATGCGGCCGCCACCATCGCCCGCACCGACGGCTGGACCACGGGCTGGATCGCCTGCCTGGTCGGCTGGAGCACGTTCGTGCTGCCGTTCCTGTTTGTGCTGACGCCGAGCCTGCTGATGGACGGGCCGAGCTACCTCATCGTGTGGAACTTCGTGCGCATCCTGTTCGCGCTGTTCGTCGGCACGGCGGCGATCATCGGCTTCGCGCTGACGCCGCTCACCGTGGCCTGGCGCTTTGCCTACGGCCTGCTGGCGCTGCCGATCGCGCTGCCGCCGGAGGCCGTGACGGGCGGCTACACCATCAACGTCATCGGCATCGCCGCCGGCATCGGGCTGCTGGTGTTCCACCATCTGCAACGGCGGAACGGACCGACGGCGACGGCCGCGCCGGCTTGAGGCCCACCGCGCAGCCGCGCCGCAATAAGCGCACAAACAAATGCCCCGCCTCGCGGCGGGGCATCGGTGTATCCGGGAACAGCGGCGACGCGCGCTTACTTGCCCTCGCGCCAGATGCCCAGCGCTTCCTGTGCCGGCTTGTCGGAGATCGAGAACAGCACCGCCTGATCCTTCACGTCGTGCGAATAGCGGTGCCACGGCGGGATGACGAACACGTCATTCGGACCCCACGACAGCGTCTTGTCGCCGACCTTGGTCGAGCCGTGACCTTCGACACAGACGAAGACCGTGCCATCGGTCGAGCGGTAATCCTCACCCTTGAAACCCTTGGGGAACATCGCGAGGTAGGCGCCCATCGTCGACATCACGTGTCCGCCGGTGACCGGGTTCGAGTAGCGCACCCGTGCGCCGTGGCTCGGGTCGATGTCTCCGGTCTTCATCAGCCGCTCGATGATCGGCTTGGTCCGGGCATAGGTGTAGTTGATGACCGGGCTGCGGTGGGCGAACGTCTGCATCGTGCCGTCCGGCAGCACGCCGGAGCCGTAGCGGTCGAGCGAGTCGCCGTCCTGGCGGGCGGTGTTCTGCGCCTTCTCGTCATAGTGCTCCATGAACGATGTCTCGAAGTGGTTGACCGTCGGCATGTCGAGCACGTCGAGCCACATCACCGGCTGCTTGCCGGGATTGCCGTGGTCGTGCGGCGCCCAGTTCGGCGTCAGGATGAAGTCGCCGCGCTTCATGTTCGCCTTCTCGCCTTCGACGGCGGTGTAGGCGCCCTCGCCTTCGAGCACGAAGCGGATCGCCGACGACACGTGCTTGTGCGCCTCCGCGATCTCGCCCGGCATGATGAGCTGCACGCCGGCAAACAAGCTGTTGGTCACGCGCGACTGGCCGCGCAGCGACGGGTTCTCCAGCACCAGAACGCGGCGCTCGGCCTCCTCGGCCGAGATCACGTCGCCGGCTTCGAGCATCAGGTTCTTGATCTCGTCGAAGTGCCAGACGTTCGGCGAGCACTTCGACTTCGGCTCCTTGGTGACGACGTTGCGGAGAACCTCCCACAGCGGCGCCATGTCCTTCTTGCTGATCTTGTCGTAATAGGCCTGACGGGCCGTCTGCACATTGTGCTTGGGATCGATGGTGGCGACGGACATGGGGGTCCTCCTTGAGAATGCCGGCCGATCCGGGCTGGTCGCCCCGAACATAGTCATTTTTGCAACAATTGGTAGCGCCCGCTCCGCCGCGGGCGGTATTCGCGATTTGCGGGTCTTGCCACGGCTTGAGTCCGATTCCACTGCGTTGAATCAGACTCGTCGCTTATCCCTTTGATTGAGCATGATCTTATCCGAAAACCGATTCCCACTTTTCGGGATCGTGCTCCAGCCGCCTGGAATCACCCGCTATTCGTGGCGCCGCCGTCCACCGCCAGCACCTGGCCGGTGACGAAATCGCTGTCGCTGGAGCACAGGTAAATCAGCGTTCCCAACAGGTCTTCCGGGTATTCGTCCCGCTTGAGCGCCCGCCGCGCCACCGCCGCGGCCTTGGACTGCTCGACATGAACGGCGTTGGTCAGCCCGGTGTCGGACAGGGTGTAGCCCGGCGCCAGCGTGTTGACGCAGATGCCGTGCGCGCCCAGCTCCCGCGACATGCAGCGGGTGAAGACCGTCACCGCCCCCTTCGACGTGACGTAGTGCGAGAACTCGGGGATGCCTCGGACGATCGAGCCCGAGCCGATGTTGACGATCTTGCCGTACTTCTGCGCGATCATGTGCGGCGCGGTGTGCTTGACCATCAGGAACGGCCCACGGATGTTCACCGCCATCACCTTGTCCCACAATTCGACATCCATCTCGGTGACCTTGAGCGTGGGCAACGGCGCATAGAGCGCGGCGTTGTTGATGAGGATGTCGATCTTGCCGAAGCGGGCGACGGTCTTTTCCACCAGCACCTTGCACTGCGCCTCGTCGCTGACATCGAAGACCGTGCTGTCGATGGAATTGCGGCCGTGCTTGCCGGCGATCTCGGCCGCCAGCGCCGAACCGTCGGCGATGTCGGCGATCATCACCTGCGCGCCCTCGGCGGCAAGCGCCTTGGAGTAATGCACGCCGATGCCCTTCGCGCCTCCGGTGACAATCGCGACGCGCCCCTGCAACCTTGCCATAACTCACCTCGTTGAGACCCACGCTCCCGCTGGCTTCCGGGGAAACGTTAGGGCACTGTCGCCGCTGACGCCAGCGTCGGCGGGGAGGTCCGATGACAAAGAACACGCAAGACAAGCTCGCCATCCGCGAATTGATCGAGAACTGGGCGGTGTGGCGCGACGGCCTGCAATGGGATCGCTTCGAAACCGTCTGGCACAAGGACGGGCAGATGTGGGCGACCTGGTTTCAGGGCACCTACAAGGAGTTCATCAAAGTCAGCAAGGCGGGATACGCCAAGGGCACCATCGTGCATCACATGCTCGGCGGAACCTCCATCGACATCAAGGGCAGGCGCGCGGTCGCACAGACCAAGATGACGATTTCGCAGCGGCTGCCGTTCAAGGGTGTCGTATGCGACGTGACTTGCTTCGGCCGGTTCTACGATTTCCTGGAAAAGCGCAAGGGCCGCTGGGGTCTGGTGCTGCGCCGCCTCACTTATGAGAAGGACCGGCTCGATCCGCTCGATCCGTCGGCGCGACTCAAGCTCGACAACAAGCTCCTGCAGAAATTCCCGGTGGGCTACCGCCACCTCGCCTATCTGCAAACCCAGTTCGGCTACAAGGTGAAGCCCGATCTGCCCGGCCTCGACGGCCCGGCGACCGACGCGCTTTATGCGCAAGGCGCGGCATGGCTGAAAGGCAAGGCGCTCACGTGATGCCAGTCTTACAACACGACTCTGTATCGAAGCCCATCCGCTGTCATTCGGTGGCGCGTGTTCTTCACACGCGAACCCGGAATCCAGAGGCAAACTTCAAACTTGCGTCTGGATTCCGGGTCCGGCGCATTCGCGCCGTTCCGGAATGACCGGCATACTTTGAGGCCCGCATGACTGCCGCATTCGACTTTGCTCCGCTCGTTCCCGAAGGCCGGCCGCCGGCCGCGGCGAAGTGGACCGGATCGCCGAAGTACAACTTCACCGGCGGCAACAACGACGGCGACGAACTGCCGCTCGACGGATTGATCGCGGCGGCGAACGCCGTGCTGCAGCGCGAGGGGCGGACGCTCGCGACCTACGGCCTGAACAGCGGACCGCAAGGCTACCGGCCGCTGCGCGATTTCCTGGTGCGGAAACTCAAGCGCGACGCCGGCCTCTCCTGCACCGCCGATGACATCCTCATCACCTCCGGCTCGCTGCAAGCACTCGATCTCGTCAACAGCGCGCTGCTGGCGCGCGGCGACACCGTCATCATCGAGCAGGAATGTTATCAAGGCTCAATCAACCGGCTTGTGCGGCTCGGCGTCGACATCGTCGGCATCCCGCTCGACCGGGACGGCATGCGGATGGACCTGCTTGCCAACGCGCTGAACGACCTCAAGCGCCGCGGCGTGCGGCCGAAATACATCTACACCATCCCGACGGTGCAGAATCCGACCGGCACGATCCTGCCGGAATCCCGCCGCGCCGAATTGCTGCGCCTCGCGGAGACGCACGGCGTGCCGATCTTCGAGGACGATTGCTACGCAGACCTGGTCTGGACCCACGAGCGCCCACCGGCGCTGCATGCCATGAGCCGATCCGCCAACGTCATCCACATCGGCTCGTTCTCGAAGTCGGTCGCGCCGGCGCTGCGCGTCGGCTACATCGTCGCGCCCTGGCCGCTGCTCGGGCACATGCTCGCCATCAAGACCGACGCCGGCTCAGGCGCGCTGGAGCAGATGGTGCTTGCGGAATACTGCGCACCCCATTTCGCAGGCCACGTTCCCGTGCTGACGAAGGGCCTGCGGAAGAAGCTGGACACGCTGATGGAGGCGCTCGGCGAGCAGTTTGGCACGGCGGCCGAATTCGAGGAGCCGAAGGGCGGCATCTTCCTCTGGGTCAAGCTGCCGGACGACGTCGATACGCTGAAGCTCTATCAGGCGGCGGTGCGTGCGGGCGTCGCCATCAACCCCGGACCGGAGTGGTCCGTGAACGCAAAACACAGCCGCAATCGAATGCGGCTGTGCTTCGCAAGCCCGAGCCATGACGAAATCCGTCAGGGCATCGCCCTCCTTGCGGAGGTCTGCCACCGCGAATTCGGCGTGCCGACGCGGATCGGCAACGTCGCGCGAGGCGGGTGAACCCGCCTCGGTTTGTTCTAGACCTTCACGCGGGCGATGAACTTGCCGAACTCGGCAAGCTGCTGCTTGACCATGTCGATGGTCGGCTGGTCGGTGAGCTTGCCGTCAGCGAACTTCTTGGCGGCGAAGGTCACGAGCACCTCCGGCTTGCCGAACAGTTGCGCTTCGATCGCCGTCAGCGTCATGCGCAGGTGATACTGCATCCGCGAACCGCCGAGCAGACCGCCAGCCGCCGACTGGATGCACACCGGCTTGTCCTTGAAGCAGACCTCCTTGTAGCGCGACAGCCAATCGATGGTGTTCTTCATGCCGCCGGGGATCGACCAGTTGTACTCAGGCGACACGATCAGCACGCCGTCGGCAGCCAGGATCGCCTGGTGGATCGCTTCGACTTCCTTGGGGAAGCCGCTCGAGTCCTGAACGTCGTGATTGTAGACCGGAACGGCTGCGAAGGACGGCGCCTCCTTGATCGTCATGCCAGCCGGTGCAAGCTCGATCGACGTGTTCATAAGCTGCCGGTTGAAGGAGCCCTTACGCAAAGAGCCACAGATCGCCACAACGTTCGCCATCGCTTGTCCTGTCGGTTGGATCGTCATGAAATTCTCTCCCCGCATCGCCTTCGAGAAGATGTCTCGCGGGGGCCGCACAGCGCGGCGGCAGGGTCCATAGCATGAGTGCCACGGCCGTGGCGAGGGGAGCGGCCATTCACGGGTCGTGGACATCCGAGTCCCCCTCCCACCGTTGCCCGTGCTAAGCAAATGTTGGGCAACGATACGCAATGGCGGCATTTGAAATCGGCATGAAGCACGCAAAATCCCGAGCGAAGTCCAAGACAGGCTCCAAAACGAGTTCGAAGGCGAGTTCGCAAACCCCTTCCCGGATCGGTTCGCGTGCCCGTTCTCACGCTGAATCGTGGGATTTCTGGATCGACCGCGGCGGCACCTTCACCGATGTGGTCGGCCGGCGGCCGGACGGCACCTTGGTTGCCCACAAGCTGCTGTCGGAGAATCCCGAGGCCTATCGCGACGCCGCCGTCCAGGGCATCCGCGACCTGCTCGGACTTTCGCCCGGCGAGGCGATCCCCCCCGGCCGGGTCGGGGCGGTGAAGATGGGCACCACGGTCGCCACCAACGCGCTCCTGGAGCGCAAGGGCGAGCGCACGCTCTTGCTGACAACCAAGGGTTTCCGCGACGCGCTGCGCATCGGCTACCAGGCGCGGCCGAAGATTTTTGCGAAGCACATCATCAAGCCGGAAATGCTGTTCGAGCGCGTGGCCGGGGTCGACGAGCGCGTGCGCGCCGACGGCACGGTGGATCGCGAACTGGATTTGGATGCCGCGCGCGGCGAGCTTGAACGCGCGAAGGCCGACGGCATCAAGGCGGTGGCCGTCGTGTTCATGCACGCCTACCGCTATCCGGATCACGAGAAGCGCGTGGCGGCGCTGGCCCGCGGGATGGGCTTCCCGCAGGTTTCCGTCAGTCACGAGATTTCGCCGCTCATCAAACTGGTCGGGCGCGGCGACACCACCGTGGTCGATGCCTATCTCTCGCCGATCCTGCGCCGCTACGTCGCGGTCGTCGCCGAGGATCTGCAATCGGACGGTGTTACGGACTCCTCTTTACCCTCCCCTGCTTCTCTTTCTTCACCCTCCCCTGGAGGGGGAGGTAAAGAAGCTGCGGCGAACAGCAAAGCAGCAACAAAACAACAAGCTCCTGCAGCAGACGACATCCGCCTGATGTTCATGATGTCGTCGGGTGGGCTCACCGCCGCCGAACTGTTCCAGGGCAAGGATGCGATCCTGTCCGGTCCCGCCGGCGGCGTGGTCGGCATGGCCGAGACCGGCCGCGAGGCGGGCTTCAAGAACCTCATCGGCTTCGACATGGGCGGCACGTCGACCGACGTGTCGCACTACGACGGCGAATACGAGCGTGCGTTCGAAACGGAAGTGGCGGGCGTGCGCATGCGCGCGCCGATGATGCTCATCCACACCGTCGCGGCCGGCGGCGGCTCGGTGCTGCACTTTGACGGTTCGCGCTTCCGCGTCGGCCCCGACAGCGCCGGCGCCAACCCCGGCCCGGCGTGCTACCGCCGCGGCGGGCCGCTCGCCGTCACCGACGCCAACGTGCTGGTCGGCAAACTCATGCCCGATTTCTTCCCGAAGATTTTCGGCGCCAACCAGGACCAGCCGCTCGATGCCGCCGCGGTGAAATCGGCATTCTCCGCGCTGGCCAAGGACATCGGCAAGTCGCCGGAGGAAGTCGCCGACGGCTTCATCAAGATCGCCGTCGAGAACATGGCCAATGCCATCAAGAAAATATCGGTGCAGCGCGGTTATGACGTGACGCGCTACGCGCTCAACTGCTTCGGCGGCGCCGGCGGGCAGCACGCCTGCCTCGTCGCCGATGCGCTGGGCATGACCGAGGTGCTGATCCATCCGTTCTCGTCGCTGCTCTCCGCCTATGGCATGGGCCTCGCCGACATCCGGGCCACGCGCCAGCAGGCCATCGAGGAAAACCTCGGAGGCAAGGCGCTGGCGGCGATCAAGCGCGAGGGCGGACGCCTCGGCAAGGACGCCAAGATCGAGGTTGCCGGCCAGGGCGTCCCGGCCAAGCAGATCGAGGTCATCGTCCGCGCCCACATCCGCTACGCCGGCACCGACACGCCGCTGATCGTCGAAGCCGGAACGCTGGCGAAGATGAAATCGGCGTTCGAGAAGGCGCACAAGGCGCGGTTCGGTTTCATCGACCGCAGCAAGCAGCTTGTCGTCGAAGCGGTGTCGGTCGAGGCGGTCGGCGGCGGCGCCAGGTTCCGCGAGCGCAAGCACAAGACGACGCGCGCGCGGCTGCCCTCGCCCACCCGCACCACGCGGTTCTTCTCCAACGGCCAATGGCACGACGCAGCGGTTTACACCCGCGAGCAGCTCGCGGCGGGTCACAAGGTCAAAGGCCCCGCGATCATCATCGAGCCGCACCAGACCGTCGTCGTCGAGCACGGCTGGCGCGCCGAAATCACCGCGAAGAACCATCTGGTGCTGGCGCGCGTGATCCCGCTGCAGCGCGCCGAGGCGGTCGGCACCAAGGCGGACCCGATCATGCTGGAGGTGTTCAACAACCTGTTCATGTCCATCGCCGAGCAGATGGGCGTATCGCTACAGAACACCGCCTACTCGGTCAACATCAAGGAGCGGCTCGACTTCTCCTGCGCGGTGTTCTCCGCCGATGGCTCGCTGGTCGCCAACGCGCCGCACATGCCGGTGCATCTCGGCTCGATGGATCGCGCGGTGGAAACCATCATCCGCGAGAACAAGGGCCGCATCCGGCCGGGCGACTCCTACCTCATCAACGCGCCTTACAACGGCGGCACCCATATCCCCGACCTTACGGTGTGCACGCCGGTGTTCGACGACGCGAAGAAGAAGATCCTATTCTGGGTCGCCTCGCGCGGACACCACGCCGACATCGGCGGCATCGCGCCGGGCTCGATGTCGCCGGTCGCCACGCATATCGAAGAGGAAGGCATCTATATCGACAACTTCAAGCTGGTCGACCGCGGCCGCTTCTGCGAGCGCGAGCTCTACGACCTGCTCACCAAGGCGAAATATTCGGCGCGCAACCCGCTGCAGAACGTCAACGACCTGAAGGCGCAGATCGCCGCCAACGAGAAGGGCGTGCAGGAATTGCGCAAGATGGTGGCGCAGTTCGGCCTCCCCGTCGTCCACGCCTACATGAAGCATGTCCAGGACAACGCCGACGAAAGCGTCCGCCGCGTCATCGACAAGCTTCACGACAGCACGTTCAGCTACGAATCCGACCAGGGCGCGGTGATCAAGGTCAAGATCACGGTCGACAAGAAGAAGCGCGAGGCGACCGTCGACTTCACCGGCACGTCGCCGCAGCAGCCGAACAACTTCAACGCGCCCGAGCCGGTGACGCGCGCGGCGGTGCTCTACGTCTTCCGCGTCATGGTGGACGACGACATCCCGATGAATGCGGGCTGCCTGCGCCCCATCCATATCGTCGTGCCGGACCGCTCGATGCTGAAGCCGCATTATCCGGCGGCGGTGGTCGCGGGCAACGTCGAGGTGTCGCAGTTCGTCACCGACACGCTGCTGGGCGCGCTCGGCGCGATGGCCGGCGCGCAAGGCACGATGAATAACGTCAACTTCGGCAACGACACGTATCAGTATTACGAGACGATCTGCTCGGGCTCGCCGGCCGGTCCCGGCTTCCCCGGCACCGACGCCGTGCACACGCACATGACCAACACAAGGCTGACCGATCCGGAAATCCTGGAATTCCGCTATCCGGTGGTGCTGGAGGACTTCCACATCCGCAAAGACACCGGCGGCAAGGGACAATGGAACGCCGGCGACGGCGTCATCCGCACCATCCGCTTCCTGGAGAAGATGGAATACACCATCCTCTCCGGCCGCCGACGCATTCCGCCCTACGGACTCGCCGGAGGCGAGGATGGCACCATCGGCGAGAACTGGGTGCGGCGGAACGACGGCCGCATGGACCGCCTCGAAGGCGCCGACGCCACCGTGGTCGACGCCGGCGAAGCGATCATCGTCCAGACGCCGACCGCGGGCGGCTACGGCAAGCCAAGCTAGAGCAGGTTTATTGAGATCGAATCGCGATTGCTCAACGCCCAGCGAATAGGGGCTAATGCCCCTCGGCGCCCGCGACCGCCGCGGGCCGCTTCATCATCAGGCCGAGCAGCGCCAGGCCGACGAACAGCACCGTCATCATCAGGAACACATCGGCAAAGCTCATGACCGTGGCCTGCTGGCGCACCAGCAGCGACATCTGCTTGATCGCCATCAGTGGCGCGTTGCTGCCGAAGTCGTGGAACCGCTGCGTCAGCGTCGCCAGCATGTCCACCGCGGGCCGCGCGACCAGTTGGCCGAGTCATGCAGCCTCTGCAAGTGCAGGTCCATGCGGTCGTTGAGCATGGTGGTGAGCGCGGCAAGCCCAATGGCGCCGCCGAGATTGCGCATCAGGTTGAACAGGCCGGAGGCATTCTTCACCCGCTCCGGCTCGAGCGTTCCGAGCGCAACGTTGGTCACCGGGACAATCGACGCCATCAGGCCGATGCCGCGGAACACCTGGGGCCAGAACAGCTCCCAGAAATCCCAGTCCTTGGTGACGAAATGCATCTGCCAGGTGCCGAGTGCGAACAGAAGAAAGCCGCCGATCAGCATGATGCGCGGATCGTATTTCGCAGCCAGGCGGCCGACGAGCGGCGCGCTGAGGAACATGGCGACGCCGGAGACGAACAGCGTCTCGCCGATCATCAGCGCGTTATAGCCGCGCACCTGCGCGAGATAGAGCGGATAGAGATAGGTCAGGCCATAAAGTCCGATGCCGAGCACGAACGAGAACATGCTGCCGATCGCGAAATTCCGGTTGGCAAAGGCCCGCAGATCGACGATCGGCGCGCGCGCCGTCAGCGCGCGCCAGAAGAACGCCACCGCCGACAGCGCGGAAACGACGGCCGCATAGAACACAGTTTCGTCCTGGAACCAGTCGTAACGCGGCCCCTCCTCCAGCACATATTCGAGCGCGCCGAGGAAGCCGGCCATGAAGATCAACCCCCACCAGTCGAAGTGATCGAACAGGCTGTAGTCCGGCCGGTCGAAGTCGATCAGCGCCAGCGCCGCCACCGTCACGACGATGCCGGGAATGATGTTGATGAAGAACAGCCAGTGCCACGACAGCGCCTCGGTCAGATAGCCGCCGATGGTCGGGCCGATGGTCGGCGCCAATGTCGCGATCAGCCCGACGATGGGCACCACCGCCGGCTGCCGCGACTTTGGAAACATCGTGTAGATCGCGGCGAACACGGTGGGAACCATGCCGCCGCCGATGAAGCCCTGCACCGCGCGCCAGACGATCATGCTGTTCATCGACGAGCTCAGCCCGCACATGAAGCTCGCGACGGTGAAGCCTCCGGCCGATAGGGCGAACAGCGTGCGCGTGCCGAGCGCGCGGGAGAGAAAGCCCGACAGCGGGATCGCAATCACCTCGGCGATCAGATAGGCGGTCTGCACCCACGGGATTTCGTCGCTGGACGCAGCAAGACCGGCCTGGATCTCCGACAGCGACGACGAAACGATCTGGATGTCCAGGAAGGCCATGAACATGCCGAAACACATCGCCATGAACGCGGCGAGACGCTTCGGATCGATGCTGTCGGTTTCGGCTTGAGTGATCGCGTCCATGGCACAGCCTTTCCGCAGTCATTCCGGGGCGGCGCATCCGCGCCGAACCCGGAATCCAGAGGCGCGGGTAGAGCTTGTTTCTGGATTCCGGCTTCGCGCCTTCGGCGCGCCCCGGAATGACCGTCGAATCCCACCCCGTTCATTCCCGCGCGAGCGGGTTATTGCCTTCCATACAAACGGATCACGCTCGAGTTCGTCGCAATACCTGTCTTCAGTTCGCCGCTGTGCGTGTCGTCGGCTCGATCGCGGCGACCGCGCCGGGCTTGGTGTTGACGCCGACAACCACCGACATGCCGGGGCGAAGCGCCCCGCGCTCGGCCACTTGGGCCGGCACACGGACGCGCACGCTCAGCCGCTGCACGATCTTGGTGAAGTTGCCGGTGGCATTATCCGGCGGCAGCAACGAGAACACCGAGCCGGAGGCCGGGGCCATGCTTGCGACAACGCCGGTGATCGTCTGGTCCGGCAGCGCGTCGACCTTGATCGACACCGGCTGACCCGGATGCAGCCGCGCAAGCTGCGTCTCCTTGAAGTTCGCGTCGATGAAGACATCGGACAGCGGCACCAATGCCGCCACACGCTGACCGGTCTGTACGAAGTCGCCGACCTGCACCGCGCGGTTGCCGACCACGCCGTCGACCGGCGCGCGGATTTCGGTGAACGACAGGTCGCGCTCGGCCTTGGCCAGCGCCGTCTTCAACTCGGCGAGCGTGCCGGCCGCTTCTTGCTTCTGCGCCCGCAGCACGCCGACATTGGCCGCAGCACCTTCGATGGCGGCCTCGGCGCTCTTCACCGCCGCCGCCGCCTGGTCGCGGCTGGCGAGCGCCTTTTCCAAGGTCTGCCTGCTGGCGAATTCCTTGCCCGCGAGCGCCTGCTGCCGGTCGTAATCGGCCTGCGTGCGCGCCTGCTCGGCCTTGGCGGACACGAGCTGCGCCTTGGCCTGCTCCACCGCGGCCCGCTGCGCCTCGATCTGGCGATCGAAACGCTCGACGGTCGCCTGCTGCGTCGTCACCTTCTCGCGCGCCGACTCGACCGCCAAGCGATAATCGCCGTCGTCGATCCGCGCGATCACCTCGCCGGCGCGCACCCGCGTGTTGTCCTCGACCGGGAGAGATTCGACATAGCCCGACACCTTGGCGCCGAGCGTGGTGTTGTTCGCCCGCACATAGGCGTCGTCGGTTGAAACCACGAAACGGCCGACGGTGACGTATTCGAAGCCGAACCAGCCTGCAGCGGCGAGAGCGACGACGGCCGCGCCGGCCACCAGGGGCTTGCGATAAGCGTTCAGGCCGCGCGCCGATTTGACGTCGTGTGGAGGCGCTGCCTGCGGCCCCGGTTGGGTTTTGGGCTGGGTTTTGCGCTCCGTCGGCTCGACAATGGGAGTGGGTGATGGCCCCTTCTGCTCAGGCGGCTGTTCGTCCGTTGGAACGATGCTCAAGCCCGTTTGCTCTCGGCTCTTGCGCTGCAACATCACCCGTCTCCATTTGACCGAACCGTTCGGTCAATTGGCCAAATACGCCTCAACCTAATGGACGTCAAGATGACCGAACGGTTCGGTCATTGATTTTTGTGAGATTAAGGCGCATATACGACCGAGAAGCAGGACGCCGCAGAATCAAAGGCTTATGCCGGTTGGGGCGTCATAAAGGCATTTCTGGGAGGTACCTGGCGATGACAGAACATTTGGTTTTGGACCGTTCGGCCCCGGAGGCCGATGGCTCCGAGGACAGCGCCAAGCGCCGCCAGATCGTAGAAGGCGCCCGCCAGATTTTTCTCGCCCGCGGCTTCGACGCCGCCAGCATGAGCGACATCGCCAAGGCCGCCGGCGTCTCCAAGGGCACGCTCTATGTCTACTTCAAGGACAAGGAAGAACTGTTCAGCGCCATCGTGATGGCGGAGTGCGCGGTCCAGGCCGAGGGCATCTTCAATCTCGACCCCGCGGACCCTGACGTCGAAGCCGCATTGATGCGGCTTGGCACCGCTTACACCAACTTTCTCTGCAGGCCGGAGAAAGCTTCGGCGCTGCGGACGGTGATCGCGATCGCGGATCGCATGCCGGAAATCGGCAGGAGATTCTACGAGACCGGCCCCTCTCACGGCATCCGCAAGCTCGCCGAGTATTTGAAAGCAAAGACCGACGCCGGCGTTCTCAAGGTCGACGATCCAGAGGTCGCCGCGGCGCAGTTCATGGAGACGTGCCAGGGCACGCTGTTCAAGCCGGTGTTGTTCAACTTCGCCCCTCCCCCATCCGCCGAACGCATCGCGCATGCCATTGGCATCGCCGTGCGGGTGTTCATGGCGGCGTATCTCGCGCGGTAGATGTCGTCAGCGCAAAAACAAATAGCCGGGCTTCACGCCCGGCTATCTGCATTTCGGTTTCGCGAAACGTTTAGGTCTGCTGGATCGCCGAGAGCAACCACTCGCCGCCGCGCGCACGGCGGAAGGTCCAAAGCTCGGTCGCTTCCGACGGTTCGATCTGCTTCACGCGGCCCGTCGCCCGCTCGACCAGGGTGTCATTGAGCGAGTAGCGCATCGCCACGGTGGCGTACTCGTCGTTGCCTTCGCGCCACGCCTCGGCCAGGTCGCCCTGCAACAGCTTCACATCCGCGATCTGGTTGATGACGCCTTGGCCGGCGTTCTGCGCCAGTTCCTCGGAGAAGTACGACAGCATTTCCGGCGTCAGGCGCGCGCGCAGCGCCGTCAGATCTTCCTTGCCGTAAGCCGTCTGGATCTCGGTCAGCAAACGCTCGAACGTATCGAAGTCGGCGGGCGCGATCTGAATGTCTTCGCTGGCCGGTGCGGAGCCGCCGCCCAATCCTGCGAACCCACCCAATCCCGAACCGAGGCCGGAGCGGCCGTCTCCCTGACCCAACTCCTGGCGCAGCGACGGGCCGCCCGCGGCGGCGAGGCCATTGCGGCGCTGCCACCAAGCCCACGCCAGACGGGCGACGATCACGACGAGCACGACCTGAAGCAGCAGGCCGAGGAACGAAGCAAACCCTCCCATGCCGCTGAGGAAGCCGTGACCGAACAGCAGGCCGAACAGGCCCGCGCCGATGAAGCCCGCGGCAAGGCCGCCGAGCAGTCCGCCGCCGAACAGGCCGGGACGCGCGGCCGACGTCTGGCCGGCCGCAGCGCGCGGCTGCGCCTGGCTCGGCTGCGTCATGGTGCGCTCCATCGGGCGCGCCGAGCGCGGGGCGGTGTTGGTCATCGGCGGCGCGGAGAACGTGCGCGAGCCACGGCTGCCGAAGCTGCCGCCCGAACGCGCATCGGCGGTCACGACCGTAAATGAAAGCGCGGCGACCACGGCAAGCAAAGCAAGCAATGGATGGCGGCGGATGCGGAGCATGACGTTCCCTCTCAAAGGCCGGGGCCCGGCCGTTCGCGCCATTATATCGGGATGCACGGACAATTGTTGAAGGGGCGCGAACGAGCCCGCGGAACCATCCACAAACCGAATGCGCTCAGTACGGCTTGAAGCGGTCTTCGTTGTTCCACTTGATCGCCGGCCGCGGGCCGGGATCCTCGACCCAATCGTTGTCCTCCCGCGACAAGTCCTTGGCCGCGGACTGCCGGGCGATGGAACCCGTGGTGGCCGGTTCGCCGCGGCGAGCGTCGCCGCGCCAGGCAAACGGATCGTTGGCGGAACTCACCGGCGGATCGTAGCGCCGGGTCGGCGGCGGGCTGATCGGCCGGGACGCAAACACCGAGCCCTTGCGGGCGCGGGCCGCCACCACTTCGCCATCGACCGCGCCCGGCTGGCAGATGCGCCGTCCGCTGGCGCGCCGCATCAGATCGACATGGATGTGGTTGTAGTGGAAACGGTTTGAACCCGGCGCGAGCACGGTGGTGAACTGATCGCAAGCCGCGCCCTGCACGTCGCGCAGGAACCCTTGTTCTTCGGGCGCGCCCTT
>JAFKKQ010000405.1 GCA_017304505.1 Hyphomicrobiales bacterium
ACAATTTTTTCATTGTAATCCTCCAGCTCAAGTTTTGCATCGTCGCCCCCGATGCGTTTGCACCGATCCGATTCATCCACGGACGCGAGCCCCCGGATGACGCGGTACAACGCGATCACGAGACGGTCGTTCCGTGGCGGATTCGAGGCGACGGCAAAACGAAGTTTTACCGCCGCGCCGGCCCGGTTCAGCTTCGGTTCAGGTTGACGGCGAAGCCCTCGCCGTGCGCGCCTTGCTTCGCTGCAGCAGCGTCAGCCGAGGTTGAGCTCTTTGAAGAAGTCGTTGCCCTTGTCGTCGGTGACGATGAACGCCGGGAAGTCCACGACCTCGATGCGCCAGATCGCTTCCATGCCGAGTTCGGGATACTCGATGCACTCGACCTTCTTGATCGCGTGTTCGGCGAGGTTTGCCGCGGTGCCGCCAATGGAGGCGAGATAGAATCCGCCGTTGGCCTTGCACGCTGCCGTCACCGCGGGCGAGCGGTTGCCCTTCGCCAGCATCACCATCGAGCCGCCGGCCTTCTGGAAATCGGCGACGAAGGAATCCATGCGCCCGGCCGTGGTCGGGCCGAACGCACCGGAAGCGTAGCCCTCCGGCGTCTTGGCGGGCCCGGCGTAATACACCGGATGGTTCTTAAAATAGTCCGGCAGCCCCTGCCCCTTCTCCAGCCGCTCGCGCAGCTTGGCGTGCGCCGAGTCGCGCGCCACGATCATCGGCCCGGTGAGCGAGAGCCGCGTCTTGATCGGATAGCGCGTGAGCTGCGCGAGGATCTCCTTCATCGGCTTGTTGAGGTCGATCTTCACCACCTCGCCGCCGAGCTTCGAGGTGTCCACCTCCGGCAGGTACTTCGCCGGATTGTGCTCCAGTTCCTCGAGGTACACGCCATCCTTGGTGATCTTGCCGAGCGCCTGGCGGTCGGCCGAGCACGACACGCCGAGCCCGATCGGCAAACTCGCGCCGTGACGCGGCAGCCGGATCACGCGCACGTCGTGGCAGAAATACTTGCCGCCGAACTGCGCGCCGACGCCGAGCGACTGCGTCATCGCCAGCACCTCCTGCTCCATCGCGAGGTCGCGGAAGGCGTGGCCGTCCGCCGAGCCCTGCGACGGCAGGCTATCGAGATACTTGGTCGAGGCGAGCTTCACCGTCTTCATCGTCAGCTCGGCCGAGGTGCCGCCGATGACGATGGCGAGGTGATACGGCGGGCACGCCGCGGTGCCGAGCGTCAGCACCTTCTCCTTCAGGAACGCCACCATGCGGTCGTGGGTGAGGATCGACGGCGTCGCCTGGAACAGGAACGACTTGTTGGCCGAGCCGCCGCCCTTGGCGACGAACAGGAACTTGTAGGCGTCCTCGCCCTCGGCGTAGATCTCGACCTGCGCCGGCATGTTGTTGGCGGTGTTCTTCTCCTCGAACATGGAGAGCGGCGCCACCTGCGAATAGCGCAGGTTGCGCTTCAGATACGCGTCGCGCGCGCCCTCGGCGAGCGCGCCCTCGTCCTCACCGTCGGTGAAAACCAGCCGGCCTTTCTTGCCCATGATGATGGCGGTGCCGGTGTCCTGGCACATCGGCAGCACGCCGCCGGCGGCGATGTTGGCGTTCTTCAGGAAGTCGAAGGCGACGAACTTGTCGTTGTCGCTCGCCTCCGGGTCCTCGACGATCCTCTTGAGCGAGGCCAGATGCGCGGGGCGCAGCAGGTGGTTGATGTCCATGAACGCGGCTTCGGCCAGCGCCCGCAGCGCCTCACGCGACACCACCAGCATCTCGCGGCCCATCACCGTCTCGACCCGCACGCCCTCGGACGTGATCTTGCGATAGGTCGTGGTGTCCTTCCCCAGCGGGAAAAGCGGCGTGTGTTTGTAGGGCGGGATGGGGTTGGGTGTGGGGGCGTTCATGATGGGCCTTTCTATAACTTGGAAGGGTTATAGACCGGGCGGTGGTCATGGCAAATGCCCGAATTCACTAGAAAATCGGTAGCGCGGCCAACTCCGCGGCCCCAAGCATCGCGGCCATTAAGCGCACTTGCTGACGCAGTATTGCACCAGATCGCCGCGTCTTTCCCAAAGTCCCAGCCTCTCATTGCCTTTCAGGTTTCTTGTCGGCTCTCGGCCTCAAGGGGGCGGCTGCTTTCACACGAATGCGCATCGCCTGACCCGGCCGATGCTCGATATCGAATGCGTTGGTCTTACGTATCAGGTCGCTCAACTTGCGAAAGCCAAAGTTTCGGGGATCGAAATCGGATGTCAGGTTGGCAAGCTGCGTTCCAACCTGCCCCAGAGGCACCCAGCCATCCTCGCTTTCGATTTGCGCGATGACTTTTTTGACAATCGGGACGGCTGCGCTTGGCGGTTGCAGAGACTTCCGGGAGGACACGTCGTCATGACTGTTCGCCACGCCCGAAAGCAGGTTCTCCGTATACACAAATCGCCGACACGCCTGACGGAAGCTTTCGGGCGTTTTTTGCTCCCCAAACCCGAACACATCGACGCCTTGTTCCCGGATACGAGCCGCCAGTCGCGTGAAATCGCTGTCCGACGAAACCAGACAAAATCCATCGAACCGGCCACTATGAAGCAGGTCCATTGCGTCGAT
>JAFKKQ010000406.1 GCA_017304505.1 Hyphomicrobiales bacterium
CTGCGCGCCTATTTGCGAGGCGAGTTCGACCGTATGGTTGTCGTCTCGCGGCTGGACAAGCCGCCGGCATTTGCCGCGCGCCGCAATATCCAAAGCGCGTCCAATATGTTCTAGCCTTCATAGAGAAGGCCGGGCAGCGCCCACCGCTTAAAGACCTCACTCCATATAGGAGCGGTCTATTTTATTGATGACCCGAACCATTGCGGCGAAGTCGCGATCGCCGACCAGCTCGTTGCGGTTGCCCGTGCGGTTCTCGGCCCAGCCCTGCGCCAGAATCGCGCGCTCTTCCGGCGACGGCTCGTGGACCTTCTGGCCGGTCGACATGGCAGCCAACTGAATCTGGCACGATCGTTCCAGGAAATAGTGAAGCAGATAACACTCCGGAATGCTGCGGCCGGTCACCAGGGTGCCGTGGTTCTGCATGAACATGACGCGTTTGTTGCCGAGGTCGCGCACCAGACGCGGGCACTCGTCCTCGTCATGCACCAATCCTTCGTAGCCGTGGTAAGCGACTTGGTCGTGGAACCGCGTTGAAACCTGCGCAACGAATTTGAAGCCACATTCCATCGTCGAGATCGCAGCGCCCGCGGTGGTGTGCAGATGAATGGTGGCATTGACGTCGGGTCGTGCCTGGAGGACGGAGGCATGAATCAAGAATCCGGCCGGGCTCGATGTATGTTCTGTCTCATAGATCAGATTGCCGTCGAGGTCGTAGCAGCAGAGGTTTGACGCTGTCACCTCGGAAAACAACAGCGCGGTGGGCTTGATCAGGAAGTGGTCTTTCGCATCCGGCACACGCGCGGTGAAATGGTTATAGGTGAGATCTTCAAGCCCCTGTTGTGCGGCGATGCGGTACAACGCGGCCAACTGGACGCGCGTCTCCCATTCAGCCATGCTGACGCGGTTGCGCATGGATGGTGTGCGGGGGGACGGCATGGCGGTTACGGACATCGGATCATTCCTCTCGACGAAACCTCGGATCAGGTTCTCGATGGAAACGCAGGGTAGGCAAGTCCGAAAAGAAAGACAATTCACTCCGGCGATAAGACGCCGGCCACGAATGCAAGCACTGATTGCGCGCGGCCTAGGCGGGATTGCAATGTCCGTCGCGTTTCTAGCCCCGGCTGTTCTGCATGCCGATCCTGTTGCGGATTTCTATCGTGACAAGACCGTGTCGATCACGGTGCCGGGCGGCCCCGGTGCTTCCCTTGCTCTTTATTGCCAGCTCATCGCCGCACACTGGAAACGGCATATTCCGGGTAACCCCACGCTGATGTGCCAGCATCGGCCCGGCGCCGGCGGCACTTTGGGCGCAGCCTACATGTACAATGTAGCGCCGCGTGACGGCACGGCGATCGGTGAAATCCAATCCGCTTCGGTGCTCGCGCCGGCGTTGCGCAAGATGAAGTTCGATGTGAAGAAATTCGTCTGGCTCGGTTCGATGACATCGGAGCCAAGCGTGATCGCGGTGTGGCACAAGGCGCCGGCAACGACGGTCGAGGGTGCCAAGCACGTCGAGGTGCTGATGGGGTCAACCGGGACATCGTCGGAGACTTACATCACGCCGACACTGATGAATAAGCTTCTCGGAACCAAATTCCGGATCGTCCAAGGCTACACTGCGGGCAATATCAACTTGGCGATGGAGCGCGGCGAGGTGCATGGCCGCTGGTCTCCGTGGGCCAATTGGGTCAGCGTTCATCCCGACTGGGTGCGCGACAAGTGGATCGTGCCGCTGGTGCAGTATGGACCCAAGGTTGCCGAACTTCCGGACGTGCCATACCTCAAAGACCTGATCCCGTCGGACGAAGGCAAACAGATGATCACCTTCGTCGAACTCGCTTCACAAGTCGGCAAAGGATTTTTCCTGCCGCCGGGTGTGCCAGCCGATCGGGTGGCCGCGCTGCGCGCGTCGTTCTTGGCCACGATGAAGGACGAGGCATTCCTCGCCGCCGCGGCCAAGGTGAATGCCGACATCAACCCGATTGCCGGCGAGGCTTTGCAGAAAACAGTCAGCCGGGCCCTGACAACGCCCGAGCCAGTGCTGGCCAAGTTGCGCGACTATCTCGGCTATCAATCGCAATAGCTCCGGGTCGCGCGGCCTATCGAGGCGACGACAGAGAAAGGTGCGGCGGCGTTCGCCGCGTGGCCTCGTCCGCGTGATGGCTCGGTGGCGCTTGCGCGTCGCGCAACCGAGCGCGAAGAGGACCAGCCTGAGACCGCTCTGAAAAGGCCGAAGGATGTTTTGGTCGCGTTCGCTATTGATTGATTTCGGGCTCAACGAGCCTGGCGAGGTTACGCAGGGATTCTTGCCAGCCGAGATAGCAGGCCTCGGCCGGGATCATGTCGGGAATACCCTCCTGCACGATGCTCACGTCCGTACCGACCGAAACCGGCTTGAGCACCACCGTCACCTGCATTTCACCGGGCAGATTGGGATCGTCGAATTTATCCACGTAGCGTAAGCGTTCGCCGGACACGAGCTCCAGATATTTTCCACCGAAGGAATGACTTGCACCCGTGGTGAAATTACGGAACGACATCTTGAAGTCGCCGCCGACTTTCGCATCGAAGTGGTGGACAGTGCAC
>JAFKKQ010000407.1 GCA_017304505.1 Hyphomicrobiales bacterium
TTGGTCGGCCAGGCCGAGCAGGTGCGCAACGCCATCACCGGCGTTCACCTCGACCTTTCACACGATATTTCCTCGGTCAGCGACCACGTGGCCGAGAAGGTCCACGACAGCGCGCAGAAGATCGCAGCCGCACTCACCGAGAAGGGCGAGCACATCACGCTCGCGCTCGGCCGCGCCGGCGACTCCATGATCTCCGCGCTCGGCGAGCGCGGCGGCGATCTGCTCGAGCGGCTGGAGCAAGCGAGCCAGGAGACCGCCCACGCCATCGCCGGCGCCAGCGACCGCCTGACCGCGAGCCTGAACTTCAAGACCGACCACATCACCGAGGAGTTCGCCGAGTTGACCGCGAACCTCGGGCAGATGATGGAAAGCCGCCTCGACGACGTGACACAAGGCTTCGCGCAGCGGTCCACGTCGGTCGTCCAACTGATGGAAGACCGTTCGCAGCAGATCACCGAAACGCTGCTCGACACCTCCAGCCGGCTGGCCGAGTCGATCGCCACCAGCGGCGACGAAGTCAATTCGACGCTGAAGTCCACCGGCGACTCGCTGGTGCTCGATCTCAGCCTGCGTGGCGGCGACGTCGTCTCCAAGCTCGAGCAGGCCGGTGAGCGTATCACCGAAACCATCATCACCCGCGGCGACAAGGTCGCCGACACGTTCCGCGAGAACGCCGAGCAGTTGGCCGCCACCGTCGCCACCCAGGGCGATTCCGTGCGCGAGATGCTGGCGGCGCGGCTCGCCGCGTTCGAGGAGATGTTCTCGCACGGCGGCTCGGAGCTCGCCGAGAAGATCACGCGCGACTCCTCCACGCTGGGCAACCTCATCACCCGCCACCTCGCCGAGTTCGACCGCACCGTGAAGACCTACGGCGGCGAGCTGGTCGAACGCCTCGGCCAGCGCACCACCGAAGTCTCGACCGCGATGCACGACTACATCGACGGTTTCGACGGCCGCGTTTCGACCAAGGCCACCGAGGTCACCGCCTCGCTCGATCAGCGGCTGGCGCGCTTCCAGGACGCCCTCGACAGCCGCACCCAGACGCTGAACGACGCCCTCTCCTCCCGCGTCATGGACATCGCCAAGACGCTGGCCGAAGGCGGCAAGGAGGTCGTCACCGCGCTCGACAAGCGGATCGGCGACGTCACCGGCATCATCAACGCCCGCGGCAGCAAGCTCGCCGAAACCATCGGCGCCAAGATCGAAGAGGTCAACACAACGCTGGGCAGCCGCGCCCAGGAGGTGGCCGACAACCTCGACACCCGCATCGGCCGCTTCGAGCAGTTGCTGGTCGGCCGCGCCGAGCACGTCACCGAGCAGATCGAGGTTCGCACCAAGGCCGCCGCCGACGCGCTCAACGCGCGCCTGGAGCACCTGTCGGGCTCGATCAAGACCAACTCCACGGAAGCGGCGCAAAGCCTGGCCAAGGCCGGCGACGAAGCCGCCCATGCGCTCAGCAAGGTGAGCAGCGACAGCATCCAGTCGCTGAACCGCGCCTCGTCCGATGCGATGCAGGCGGTGAGCCAAAGCGCCAATGTCGCCGCGCAGACGATTGCGCAGACCCGCACCGCCGCCACCGAGACGGTCGGCCAGGCTATGGGCGACGTCGAACGCACCCTCGCCCAGGCGACGGAAGCCGCCACCAAGGCGATCGGCCTCACCAGCGCCAACGCCACGCAGGCGGTGAGCGGCGCCGTCGGCGAGGTGGAGCGCGCCGTCACGCACCTGACCTCATCCACGGTGCAGACCCTGAGCAACGCCGTCGGCGAGGCCGAGCGCACCGTCGCCCAGGTCGCCGCCACGTCGGCGCAGACGCTCACCGGCGCCGCCGGCGAGACCGAGCGGACCATCGCCCAGGTCGCCGCCAGCGCGGCACGGACCCTCGGCAACGCCGTCAGCGAAGCCGAGCGCGCCGTGGCCCAGGTCGCCGCCGCGTCGGCGCAGACGCTCACCGGCGCGGCCGGCGAAGCCGAGCGCACCGTCGCCCAGGTCGCCGCCGCGTCGGCGCAGACGCTCACGGGAGCGGCCAGCGAGGCCGAGCGCACTCTCGCCCAGGTGGCCGCCGCCTCGGCGCAGACGCTCACGGGGGCGGCCGGCGACGCCGAGCGCACCGTCGCCCTGGTCGCCGCCAACGCCACGCAGACCCTCGGAAACGCCGTCAGCGAGGCCGAGCGCACCGCCGCCCAGGTCGCCGCCACCACCGAGCAGGCACTCAACAACGCCACCGGCCAGACCGAGCGGACGCTGAACAACGTCTTCAGCCACTTCGAGAACCTGTGGATCGGCCGCACCGAGGCGATCTCCGGCCAGATCGAAGCGCGCACCAAGACGGTGACCGAAGTCCTCGGCACCCGCATGGAGCAGATCGCCAGCACGATCGAAACCAACGCCGCCAACGCCGCGCAGGCGCTCGGCACCGCGAGCGGTCACGCCGAACGGACGCTGACCGAGGTCACGGGCTCCGCCGAACGCACCATCGCCAACGTCACCGGCGAGACCGGGCGTGCGCTGAGCCAGGTCATCGGACAGTTCGAGACTCTCTGGGTCGGCCGCATCGACGCCATCAACGAGCACATCGACAC
>JAFKKQ010000408.1 GCA_017304505.1 Hyphomicrobiales bacterium
AAGCTGCACGCCGGATTGGGAAGCGCAGCCGGAGGCCGCGCCGGCCACGAGCGCGCTCGCCAACCGGCGCAAACCGTATAAACGAACGCCGCACGCGCAGGACGCGCGCCATCCCCGATCCCACCGCATCGACACCCCCACGGCCTGCCGCATCCTTCTTGGTGGGATGGCGAGGACCAGGATGGCCGGAGCGTATCGGCTCTCGCGGTCGAGGTCCATCCTGGGCCTTCGAGCATGGAGAGCATGGGAGCGCGCCGCAGAGCGCAGGCATGGAAGGGTCCGGGACGTGTGGCGGTTTCAGTTCTTCAACGGAAACCGCTCCAGATAGCTCAAAGTGTCGGCAATCGTAACGACATCGCCGTACTTCTGGTCGATATCGAACAAGTTTGCCGCCATCACCGCCTCGGTGCGATCGGCCACACATTCGCGCACGACCATGCAGCGGATGTCGCGCATGAAGCCGTCGGTGGCGGTGGCGCGCACGCAGCCGCTGAGGCTTGTGCCACACAGGAGCAGCGTGTCGATCGCGAGGACGCTCAGGAACACCTCAAGGTCGGTGCGAAAGAAGGCGCTCGGTCTCCACTTGCGAATGACACGATCTCCAGGAGCCGGAGCCAGCTCGGGGATGATCGCGGCGCCACGGCTGCCTTCGACCTGAACGCGGCCTTCGGCGTGGTAACGCTGCTTGTATCGCCACAACCCGGCTGACGAGCCGTCGGCCGCCACCAGACCTTGCGTGTAGAAAACCGGCACGCGGCGCGTGCGTGCGCTTGCCGCCAGTTGCTGGATCGGCTCGTAGGTTTCGCCGATCGAAGGCCACAGGGTTGTCGGTGCGTCGGGGTCGCAGAAATCGTGCTGCATGTCGATGATCAGCACCGCAGGGCGCTCGCCGAAGCCGATACGCTGGCCCATTCCCTGCTTTTGATAGAGGTCTGCAGACGCGCTTTTGGTGTCCATGATTGCTTCCTGGAGTCGAAGGGGTGCGATGCGTCAGTGCGGCATCGTCAAGTCATGCGTTTGTCATGGCGAGGCGCTGGATGGAATGTTAGCGTCACCGTGCCTGCAAAGCCAATCAGGAAAGAGGGCTTGGTCATGCTGATCCGTAAGGTCACGATGCATGTCGCCGGTCTGGCCGTGGTGATTCTGACCCTGCTGACGCCGGCATCCGCCCAACCGACCGACGTTCGGTTCGTGCTCGACTTCCTGTTGCAGGGACAGCAATCGCCGTTCGTGCTCGGTCGCGAGCGCGGCTACTACGCCGCACAGGGCGTAAACTTTAAAACCTTCGAGCCCGGACGGGGCGGAGCCGACTCCATCACCAAGATCGCAAGCGGCGTCGACGATATCGGCTTTGGCGATCTCAGCTCGTTGATCGAATTCAACGCCAAGAATCCCGGCCAGGAGCTGATCGCCGTCCTCATGGTTTACGACCGTGCGCCGCTGGCGCTGATTTCGCTCAAGAAGTCCGGCATCAGCAAACCTGCCGATCTGGCCGGTCGCAAAGGCGGCGCGCCGAGCGTCGATGCGGCCTTTCGGTTGTTCAATGTTTTCGCCCGGGTGAACCGCGTCGATCCGGCGAAAGTGTCGTGGGTCGGCGTTCAGCCCCAGGTTCGCGAGCCGATGCTCGTGCGTGGCGACATTGATTTCAGCGCCGGCTGGTCGATGGCCGTCGTGCCCGGCCTGCTGAAGCTCGGGATCCCCCGTGACGACATCAACGTCATGATGATGAACGAGTACGGCCTCGACCTCTATGCCAACGCCGTGTTCACCACCCCCGCTTTCGCGAAGCGGCATCCCGAGGCGGTGCGCGGTTTCGTCAAGGCAACCATCCAATCCTGGCTCGGTGCTGCGGCCGATCCTGGCGCGGCGATTGCAGCACTGAAGAAAGCCGAGCCGCTGTCCGATCCTGCCATAGAGATGACCCGGCTGAAAGCAGCACTCGACTTCGTCATCACACCGAGGGTTCGTGCCAATGCCTTCGGCGATGTAGACGCCGAACGACTCAAGAAGCACATCGAAATCGTGACGACGGGCTTCCACTTGCCGCGCAAGCCGTTGCCACAGGAGGTGTTCGACTCGAGCTATCTGCCGCCGCTCGCGGAGCGCAAGCCGAAGTGAGAAAGCTCAACTCCCCGGGATGAGGCCAGCGGGCATGCGATAGCAGTGTTCGGCGATCGCGTCTGCCCCGGTGAACCAGACGCTGTTCTTCTTCGGATGTTCGACGATGTGTTTCAGGGCTTTGCGGAGCGCGGGAACCCTGAAGGGCTGGCCGGCGATGAAGGTGTGAAGCGACAACGCAAAGACTTGCGGACGGTCCACTGAGCGGCGAACCATTTCATCGAACTGGTCGACGATCATATCGGCAAACTGCGCAGGCGTGTGTTTGCGCTGGATGACTTGGCCGATATCGTTCAATTCAAACGGATAGGGAACGGCGAGGATCGGCCCGCTGCGTGTCCTCATCCAGATCGGCTGATCGTCGCACGGCCAGTCGAGGACATAGCGATAGCCGGCCTCTTTGAGCAGGTCGAGGGTCACGCGGGTTTCCATCACGCTGCCGCCCAGCCAGCCTT
>JAFKKQ010000409.1 GCA_017304505.1 Hyphomicrobiales bacterium
TCCTCGGTCGCGATCAGGCCGCGCGAACGGACTAGGCGCGATCACGTCCCGCGACCGAACTCGTTTTCGATGTTGGCCCAGTCGTTGAAGCCGACGATGGTCTTGTATTCCTCGAAGCCGACGCCGTGGCCGATGAAGCTGGTGTCGCCGCGCGCGAGCTTCGCGGGGTTGCCGCGCCAGCCGGAATGCGGCTCGAGCACCTCGCCCTTCATCAGGAAGGAGTCGGCATCGAGCACGACATGGTCGCCCATGCGGACGCCGTAGTGCACGAAGGCGCCGGGGCCGATCGAGCATCCATCACCGATGACAATCGTGTCGGATTTGAACACGCCCTCCTCCAGCGAATGCGCCTGCAGCACGCAGGCCTCGTTGAGGTTGACGTGATCGCCGAGCGACGTGAGCGTGCGCTCGGTGATCGAGCGGCTGCAATCGAACAGCTTGGCGCCGACCCGCATGCCCATGGCGCGCAGCATCACGCCGCGGAACGGCGTGCCCGAGAACAGGCCGGTGATCGGCGATTCCGAAAGCTTCCAGTGCCGCTCATGGAACCAGAAATACGGATCGTAGATGGAGGCGATCTTCGGCTCGAGCCGCTTGAAGCGCAGGCTCGCGCGCTCGATGACGACGAAGAAGACGAGATGCGCCGCAACGACGGCACCGGTGGCCGCCAGCAGCGCGAACACGCCGAACTGCTCGTAATTCGCGATCGCCGCCATCGTCAGCGCGACAGCCGCAACGATGGAGAGCCAGCGGCACGCCAGGAACATCAGCGCCGTGGCGGCGTTGTAGGCGTTCTTTCGACGCAGCCGCGCGCGGCGCGTCGTCTCGTCGATCGACGCGTTCATGTCGCGGTCGCGATCGACCATGCGCGGGATCTCGAAAGCCGGCGAGCCGAGCAGGCCGACATTCTCGCGCATCGGGCCGTCGACCGGGATCATCGTCTTGGTGCCGAGCAGGACGTTGGTGCCCGTCCGGCCGTTCGGCGGATAGAAGATGTCGTTGCCGAGATAATTGTTCGCGCCGATCTTCGATTCGGCGAGCTGGAACGATGTCGCCGACATCTGCATGTTGATTATCGACAGGCCGTCCGAGACCATCGTGCCGGAGCCGATATTGCAGAGGAACGGATTGTCGTGGCGCTGGTTGGTGCCCATGTTCGAGCCGGTCTGCTCGACCCTGTTCAGCTTCCAGCCGATATAGCGCATGTAGTTCACGATGAACGACGAGTCGCCGAACAGCACGCAGAAGAAGTGCGAATTGCTGACCTGCCGGATCACGCTTTGCATCAGGAAGTGGAAGCCGAAGCTCGGATAGACCACGCCCTCCTTCAGGAAGAGCATGCACAGGCGCGGAATGGCGTAGACCGCAACCAGCCCGAGCGCGAGCGAGCCGAAGAACAGCGCCGACGAAACACCGAGCAGCATCAGCGTCGTCGCGCCGAAGCCAGTGCTCGCGGCGCTCGCGGGCGCATACTGATCCCAGAGATGATAGCCGACGATCGGCAGCGGCACGACGACGAGGAACAGCACCGCAAGCTCAAGCGCCGAATAGATCGCGGCGCGCAGCGTCGCGCCCTCCTCCCGGCTCTCGAGCGGGCAGTAGTCGGACGTCGTCTCCACCGCCGGCGAGCCGTGATAGTGCTTACCGTCCGGCACGCGCTGGCCGCTCTGCAGCGACGAAGCGTGGCCGAGCTGCGTGTCGTCGCCCATCGCGGTGTCGATATCCAGCACGCTCGCCTCACCGACGAAGGCGTTACTGCCGATCGCGACCGGACCGATATGGATGAAATTCGATTGCGCGCGATAGCCGAGGACGATCGTGTCCTTGCGCAGGATCGTGTTGTCGCCGATCGTCAGCAGGTCGGTGGAAACCGGCACGTGGCGCGAATTGATGACGACGTTGCGGCCGATGCGCGCGCCCATCAGGCGAAGATAGACGTTGTAAATCGGCGTGCCGATGAACGCCAGCGCCGGCGAGGTGCGCATCATCGTCCGCACGACCCAGAAGCGGAAATACGCAAGGCTCCAGATCGGGATCAACTCCGCCTTGAAGCGGCCGACCAGCGTCCACTTGGCGACGATGGAGATCCCCGTCAACGCCACGAAGGAGGCCACGGCGAACACGACGCCGCGTGCATAAATCTCGAGCGCGCTGCCGCCGTCCGCCGCCCAGTGATAGCCGGTATCGAGCACCCAGAGGCCGAACAGCGCATACGCCGCATAGAAAGCAAGCTGTAGCGCCCCGCAGACATAGTAGGACAGGTCGGAAGGAACGTGGAACGCCTCGCGCTTCGCCGCCACGACGGTGGCGACCGAAGAATCGAGATGGGCGCCCAGCAACGCGACCGTCGGGTTCATGTAGATGTCGCGCATCGACACGTTCGCCATGCCGGGCCGCTTGCGGATCGCCGCGCAGAACCGCGCCATCAGCAGCGAGTTCGCGCCGAGATCGTCGAAGAAATGGTGATCGGTGGAAACGCGCTCCACCCGCAGCAGGCCCGCGAGAACCTCCGCGAGGACGGATTCGCTTTCGGACTCCGGCGCGACGAAGCCGACGCCGGCCAGGAAGC
>JAFKKQ010000410.1 GCA_017304505.1 Hyphomicrobiales bacterium
GGACGCCTGAGGGGGACGTTACAATCGTGAATCTTGTTGCCTGCGGCTGCAGGCCGTGAGTTTATGACGCTGTCCTGAACGAGTGGCGTTGGGACGTGGTCTTCGTTTGGGGATATCCGGGAAACGATGCCCAGTCGCCATGTTACGGATGCTTCGACATCCGCCCCGGCCGAGACCGCCGGTGCGCCGGAGCTTCATTTGCAGGGTCGCTCGATCGGCGGTGCCATCCGCCTGCTGCACGTTCTGCTGGTGCTCTCGATCGTCGGCCCGCTGACGATCTTTGCCTTTGCCTCCTGGTACGACTGGCGGGAAACCTACGATCGCTCCATCCTGCAGGCGTCACGCACGGTCCAGATTTTGCGCGAGCACGCGCTCAAGGTTTTTGAGGCCAACGAGTTCGCTATCGACCAGGTTGGGGACCGCATCCAGGGTTTGGATTGGCCGGCCATCCGCCGCTCCGAGGACGTCCACCGCTATCTTGCGCGGCTGGCGCGGCACCAGCGGTCGGTGTCATCGATCCTGCTGATCGCGCCTGATGGCAAGGCGGCAAGCATGTCCAGCATGTTTCCCGTTCCCGATGTCGACATGTCGGATCGCGCCTTCTTCATCGCGGCCAAGAATGGCGAACTCGGCACCCATATCGGCGAGCCGATCACGGGCAGGCTGACAGGAGCCCATCTCGTGGTCATCAGCCGGCCGCGTGTTGCCGCCGATGGAAAATTCAATGGCGTGATCGCCGTTGCCGTTTCGCTCGATCGGTTTTCCGATTTCTATCGCGACATCACATCGGTGGCGGAAAATTCGGTGACGCTCGGGCGCACCGATGGGGCAGTCCTTGCACGCGAGCCGCCGATCACCACCGGTGCGTCGAAACTCACGCCGGCGAGCGGGTTCATGCGGTCGATCCGCACCGGAGGGACGGTGTATCGCACGATTGGCGAATTGGATGGCATCGAGCGTGTCCATAGCATCGTGCCGGTCGGCAATTATCCGGTCTATGTCAGCTACGGCGTGAGTGTCACCGCGATGCGCAAGCAGTGGCTCCTCGATGTCCTGCTGTTCGGCGCCTTTGCGACCAGCGCCGCCATCGCATTGTTCGCGGTGAGCCTGCTGGCGTTGCGACGTGTGCGCAATGAGCAGCGATTGACCAGGCAGTGGCAGGAGGAGGTGCAGCGTCGCGAGTCTGCCGAAGCCGCGCTGCGGCAAACTCAAAAAATGGAGGCGCTCGGCCAACTCACCGGCGGCGTGGCGCATGACTTCAACAACATGCTGATGGTGATCGGCGGCAACGTCGAGATGCTGAAGAAAAAGGTCGGCCCCGGCGCCGAGCGGCAGATTGCAGCCATCGAACACGCCGCCCACAGTGGCGAGGCGCTGACCCGTAAGCTTCTGGCGTTCTCCCGTCGCCGCCTCGTTCAGTCGCGGGCGATCGAACTCGGTCCTTTCGTGCCCAAGGTGGCCGACCTGGTCAAACCGTCGCTGCCGCCGGAAATTGAACTGACGATCGATATTCCGGCCGATGTCTGGCCCGTCCAGGCCGACGCCGACGATCTTGAGCTTTCGCTCGTCAACATTGTGCTGAATGCGCGCGACGCCATGCCCGATGGCGGAATCGTAACCATAGCGGCGTGCAATCGGACGCTCGACCCTGCGGACGCCAACACCGACCGCTTGGCCGGAGACTTCGTCGCCCTGTCGATCCGCGACAATGGAACGGGGATCGCCGGCGAGCATCTGTCGCGCGTGTTCGAGCCTTTCTTCACCACCAAGGAGGTTGGGCGCGGCACCGGCCTGGGGCTGAGCCAGGTCTACGGTTTTGCCAAGCAGAACGGCGGTGCGGTCACCATCGACAGCGAGCCTGGAAAAGGTACGACCGTGATGCTGTTTCTTCGGCGTTCGGAGCCCCCGGCCCCCGAGGCCCCGCCTCGTGCCGCCCCGATCACGCCGCCTGGAAAGGTGTTGCTGGTCGAGGACAACGGCGATGTCGCCGAGGCGACAACCGCGATGCTTCAAAGCCTCGGTTGCAGGGTCAAGCATGCCAACGGCGCGGAGCCCGCGCTTGAAATGCTGGCATCCGGCGAGAAGGTCGATCTGGTATTCTCCGACATTGTGATGCCGGGTGGGATCGACGGCGTCGCGCTCGCCCGTGTGCTGCGCGGCCGCTATGCGGCGCTGCCGGTGTTGTTGACCACCGGATACAGCGACGCCGCGCAGAAGGCGGCGGTTGAGATGTTTCCCATCCTGCTCAAGCCGTATTCAATCGACGCGCTACGGCAGGCGCTCGCGGACGCCGTCGGCGCAGCCGGCGGCGGTTCGCATAAAGAAAATCCGAAAGAATAAAAACGCCAAGAGCATGATCTGTTTCAGTTTGAGCAGACCATGCTCTGGCATAAACGGCACGCGATCCGCTCCGGTCGAAGCGGATCGCGGTCGATGTCGCCGACTGGCGAATAAGGCTACTGGATCTTGACGCCGGCCGATTTGATGACCGCGCCCCAACGCTGAGTGTCGTCCTTGACGATCTTGGTCATATCCGCGGGAGTTCCTCCGACGGCTTGCAGATGCAGC
>JAFKKQ010000411.1:0-2566 GCA_017304505.1 Hyphomicrobiales bacterium
CGTGATGATGATTTTCTGGACCGTTTCTTTTTCGGCTGCCGGGCCTGCCTTCATGCGCCGCTCGAGCAGTGCCCGGTCGTAGACGGCGAGATAGATGCCGCAGGCGATTGACGACAATTCGAACACCGCCATGAAAGCCCAGCCGCGCCAGTAATGAAGGGTGCCCGCGATGCCGAGAATCACCACAGCCATCCCCACGGCGCCGATCAAGGTCGAACGAATTCCCTTGGTATAGAGGCTGTTCATGACGCCGGTGCCTTTTCGCGCGCCCAACAATCACGGGCGGAGGAGTATTCAGGATCGCAGTAAGGCGTGGACGGGCCGATCTATTCCTTGGAGCGGCCGCGCGATCTGCGATATGGAACAAAGGCTCGGGTTGAGCATTGGTGAGCGTGGCTCGCGGTCTGTCGGTCGCGCAAGATCAAGCAGATGACAAGGGAGAACCTCATGCGGATTTCATCCGGATTTCGTGCTGCGTTGGTGGCCTTGACCGCTTTGGCGGGCGTTGGCTTCTCGTCCGCCGCAAACGCCGATAGCGGCACCATCCGAATCTCGGTGGTCAAGGCTGGGTGGATCATCGGCGGCTCGGGAGGCAGCGGCACGTTGACCTTCCACGGTCGGCGCTATCCGTTGTCGATCGGCGGCATCAGCTACGGCATCGTGTTCGGCGCCTCGAAGACGGAGTTCCGCGGCCGCGTCCGCAACATCCGCCGGCCGTCGGACGTCGCGGGCGTCTATGGCGCCGCCGGCGCCGGATTGGCGGTCGGTGGCGGTGCGCGCGCGATCGTGCTGACCAACCCGAAGGGCGCAATCCTCGAACTGAGCGGCAGCCAAGTCGGGCTGATCGCCAATGCCGACCTGAGCGGGCTGGCGATTACGCTGCGGTAAGCGCGCTCGTTCATTCGTGGAGAAGGAGAAGCGGGCGGATCGGCCGGACGGTCGACCCGCCCGCTTTCTGCATGGCCCCGGTGCGCAATTGCAGCGGGTCCGCCGCGTCCCGCGTGTATTCTGCGGGTCTGGCAGATTCCTGTTCAAGCCCCATTCCCCGCTGGGCAGCTTTCGTATGGTGCCGATCGTGGAATACGATTTGCCTTTCATTGGCGCGTGAATGTCCGAGGGAATTAAGCGATGACGAACGTCGATCCGAGGAACGTCAATTTCATGATCCGTCTTTTTCGATTTGGCGCACAGAGCGAAGCGACGTCGTTGCGCCGCCGCGTGGTTCTGTTCGGCTGCGCAGCGCTTGCGGCGGCGGCCGCTGTGTCGCCGGCTGCGGCGGGTGACTGGCCGGAGCGGCCGATCCGCGTCATCGTGCCGTATGGCGCCGGCGGCACCAGCGACACGCTGGCGCGGCTCACCGCCGACCGGCTGTCGAAGATGCTGAAGCAGCCGATGGTGATCGAAAACCGCGCGGGCGCGGGCGGGGCGATCGGCACCGAGGTGGCGGCGCGCGCCGACGCCGATGGCTACACGCTGTTCTTCGCCAGCGTTTCGCAGATCACGGTGTCTCCGCTCACGCACAAGCTCAAGTTCGATCCGATGAAGGATCTGACGCCGATCAGTCTGGTCGGCGAGAACCCGATGGGCATTGCCGTGCACCCCTCGTTCCCGGCGAAGACGCTGAAGGAGATGATCGACTATGTCCGCGCCAACCCCGGCAAGGTGAACTACGCCAACGCCGGCATCGGCACCAACAGCCATCTGGTCGGCGCGGCCTTCACCAAGAAGCTCGGCCTGAAGATGGTGGCGGTGCCCTACAAGAGCGCCAATCCGGCGACCACGGCGGTGATCGCGGGCGAAGTGCCGGTCTACTTCGGCAACACCACCGATACGATCAAGCACGCCAAGAACGGAACGTTGCGCCAGCTCGCGGTGACGACGGAGAAGCGCCTGCCGCAATATCCCGACATCCCCACCGTGGCGGAAACCGTGCCGGGCTTCTCCTGGGTGAGCTTCAACGCGGTGTTCGCGCCGACAGGCACGCCGCAGCCGATCATCGACCGCGTGGCGAAGGACATCGCGGCGATCTGCAAGGACCCCGATTTCGTCAAGCGGCTGGAGCCTCTCGGCGTCGTGGCACACTCGACCACGCCCGCGGAATCCATCGCGCTGGTGAAGGAGGACGCTGTGCGTTCGGCGGAGGCCGTGGATGCGGCCGGCGTCCGGGTGAAGTGAGCGGACCGGCAGTCTGGCGCGAATTCGGCGCGGCCTCGGATCGGTCTTGGCTTGTCGTCCGGGTTGAGCGCAGCGAAACTCGGGGTGGACCCTTACGGGACCGTTGCCCTCCCGGATTTCGCTGCGCGCAATCCGGGCTCCATCGGCTGTGCTTGTTTTCATAACGTGGGGCACGGCCTGAGCTTCAACACAATCTCTCACGTCCGCTTCTTCAGCATTTCGTCGCGTTGTGCGACGAGCTGTTTCAATTCTTCCTCCTGCTCCGCGATGCGATCGGCGTTGCGCGCTTCGCTGGCGGCGCCGGAGGCGGCGGCCGCCTGTTCCGTCAACTGGCGGATGTTGTCGCGCAGGATGGCGATGCGGTCTTCGAGATCGGGAAGCGAGAGCGTGC
>JAFKKQ010000411.1:2617-3396 GCA_017304505.1 Hyphomicrobiales bacterium
AAGGCAGGATAGTGAGGCGCGGGCATTCGGGACAACCGCGACGCCGATAGCGGCGGTATGATTTCGGGCGGCTTGGTCGCAATAGGGATGGCGTCCGGTTCCGGTTTCACGTCAACGCTCGATGGATGGAATCGTTGCGCGCGGAAAGGCGCGCGCGGCCCCGTGGTTTCATCGGGCGGCGCGCTTGCGCTCGCGGCCATCCGGTTCGCAAACCAAGCGGCGGCAGCGGCGCGACCGCAGGCAGGCGGCCTTGCCGCAGGACTGCCAGTCGCGCGCCACCGCGCCCAGGAGCCGCGAGAGGCAGCGGTGCATGCGCTCGAGCGTGCGCCTGCGGGTGTGTTCGAGTGTGTCGCCGGTCGTGTCCGTCGTCATGTCTGTGATCCTTGCCTGTCGCCGTTCCTGTCATCGTTGTTGCCGTGTGCTCTTGTTAGGGCGCGCTTCTTCGTTCTCGCGGCGAACGCTCGTCCGAGTTTTTCGGGAACGGCCCTCGCGCCTTTGCCGCGCACGGCTGCGCCCGTGAGCGAAGCGAGGGGGACGGAGCGCCGGAAGACGCACCGGTTCCGTGTTGGCCGCGGGCTTATTTGGAGCCCGCGGGCGCCGTCCGGCGCTCCGTCGCGACGCTTTTCGGCAGCCGGGGCCGCGCTTTTCGTCGGTGGCTCGGTTCTGCATTCGCAGAGCGCCGCCGCCGTCCGTCAGCGAACCCGTCGCAGGAGGTCGTAGTGCCTCCGGGCGAGTCCCCGGCGCCGCCCGGGAGCCGTGCGTGCGAGGCACGGGGCGCG
>JAFKKQ010000412.1 GCA_017304505.1 Hyphomicrobiales bacterium
GTCCCCAGCCTTTTCTTTTCGAATCTTCGCCCAATAATCCAGGCGTTTCCTGATTTCGCGCTCGAATCCGCGCTCAGGGGGATCATAGAAGGTCTTCCGGCCCAGTTCCTCCGGGAAATAGTCCTGTCCGGAGAATGCCTCGGCCTCATCGTGGTCATAGGCATAGCCACGGCCATACCCTTCCGACTGCATCAGTTTGGTCGGGGCATTGAGGACGTGTTTGGGCGGCAGAAGCGAGCCGGCGCTTTTAGCGGTGCGCATGGCAGCGCCGAAGGCCATATAAGCCGCGTTCGACTTTGGGGCGGTCGCGGCGTAGATCACCGCCTGCGCGATCGCAAGCTCGCCCTCAGGCGAGCCGAGGAAGTCGTAGGCATCCTTGGCGGCATTGGCCACCACCAGGGCCTGCGGGTCGGCAAGCCCAATATCCTCGATGGCCATGCGCACGACACGACGCGCGACGTAGAGCGGGTCTTCGCCCGCATCGAGCATCCTGCAAAGATAATAAAGCGCGGCGTCGGGATCGGAGCCGCGCACTGACTTATGCAGCGCCGAGATAAGATTGTAATGGCCGTCCTGCTTCTTGTCGTAGATTGGGGCGCGCCGCTGCACGATGGTCTGCAGCACGGCGCCGTCGAAGATCTCGCCCGGTCGCGCAGCGCGCCACACCTCCTCGACAAGCGTCAGCGAAGCGCGACCATCACCGTCAGCCATGCGGATCAAGGAGGCTCTCGCCTCGTCATCAAGCGGAAGCGCCTTGCTCTCAATCGCCTCGGCGCGGGCCAGCAACTTTCCGACCGCCGCCGCATCGAGCGATTTGAACACCAACACACGCGCGCGCGACAGCATGGGCGCGATCAGTTCGAACGAGGGATTTTCTGTCGTAGCACCAACCAGAACAATGGTGCCGTCTTCCATCACAGGCAGGAAACTGTCCTGCTGCGCACGATTGAAGCGATGGATCTCATCGACGAACAGCAGCGTACCCTGCCCCGTCTCGCGGCGTGCGCGGGCGTCGTCGAATACCTTCTTCAGGTCGGACACGCCGGAGAAGATTGCGCTGATCTGGACAAACTCGAGGCTGGTTTCATGCGCCAAAAGGCGCGCAACCGTGGTTTTTCCAGTGCCCGGCGGCCCCCAGAAGATCAGTGAGCCAAGCGAGTTGCTCTCCAGCATCCGGGTGAGAGCGCCATCCGGCCCGAGCAGATGATCCTGCCCCACGACATCAGACAGCTTTTGTGGCCGCAACCGATCCGCAAGCGGACGCGGCGCGTCATTGCCAAGCCCCGCAGCCGTAAAGAGGCTCGCCCCTCCGCCGCGCTTGGGCCGAGACGTCATCCGCCAAACACGGCTGAAATCTGCTGGCCGCCGCGCTGGATGGTGACCCGCCAGAGCCTGGCGCCGGCCTCAACAACGCTCTCAAGGTCACGGGTCTTAGCAATCTTGCGATTATTGATCGACACCACGACATCGCCGCGCCGGAAACCCAACTGCTGTGCGGGGCTGCCATCGGCGACATCGACCACAGCCACACCCTCGACAGAGGTGTCCAGCCGCAATTCATCAGCCAGCGCCGGCGACAGGTTGGCCACCTTGGCGCCGAGGAACGGCGAACGCGCTTTGACCACAATCTCGTCACGCGGAGCGTCCGGCGCCGTTTCCAACGCCACCGGGATTTTGCTTTCGCGCCCCCCACGCACAATGCCGAGTCCGACGCGACCGCCCAACTCGTGCGTGGCGAAGCGATAATTGAACGCGTTAGGATCGTCGACAGCCTGGTCGCCTACGGAAACGATGACATCACCGACCCGCAGCCCCGCCCGAGCAGCCGGGCTCCCCGGCGTAACGCTGGTGATGACTGCGCCGGCCGGGCGCTTGAGATCGAACTCACGGGACAAATCCGATGTCACGGCCTGCAGATTGGCGCCAAGCCACGGCCGCTTCACCGTGCCGCCGTTCCGCGCCGAGGCCACCACCACCCGCACCATGTTGGCGGGAATGGCAAAGCCGATACCTTGGGAGCCTCCCGAGCGCGAGAAGATCGCGGTGTTGATGCCAACCACCTTGCCGGTCATATCCACCAGCGGGCCGCCCGAATTGCCGGGGTTGATGGCCGCATCGGTCTGAATGAAAAACTGGTAGTCGGAGATCCCGACTTGCGTGCGTGCCACGGCCGAGACAATGCCGTGCGTCACAGTCTGACCGACCGCGAATGGGTTACCGACGGCGAGAACCACGTCGCCGACCTGCAGTGCATCGGAATCCGCAAACTCGAGCGCGGGGAATCGCTCATTCCCGTCCTTGATCCGCAGGACCGCCAAATCGGTGCGCTGGTCTTTCAGGACTACATCGACCGGAAGATCCCGCTTGTCGGCAAGCGACACCTTCACCTGATCGGCACCGTCGATGACGTGATAGTTGGTGACCACCAGCCCGGACGGATCGACGATCACGCCGGACCCAAGCGAACGCTGTGTCTGCTCACGCGGGCCACCGAACTGCGGACCGAAGAAGCGCCGGAAGAACGGATCCTCCATCAGCGGATTGCGATTC
>JAFKKQ010000247.1 GCA_017304505.1 Hyphomicrobiales bacterium
GCACGCTTGCGAACGACATGGTTGTGTCCGGAGACCTCGGCTTCCGAGGTCACGTCGGGTCGCTGACGCTGGTGTCGCTGAAGAGCCTCGGGGCGCTCGCCGACGATCCGAGCGACGACGTGTCGTATCTGGCGCTGGAACTGACCGGACTTTCCGCGAAGCTGATCGGAATCGACGGGCTGACGTTCGGTATCTACGACGCGGCCGTGAAGGTGAACAAGGTTTCCGACGGCGATACCGATGCCACGAACGACCCGGCGAAGCTCGACTGGGCTGCGTTCGAGGTGGCGGACGGCATCGCGAAGCCCGACCTCACAGTCAACCGCGGCGTGGACGTGGATATGCAGGGCTCGGTCGCGCTGGACGCGTTTGGCGCCTTGATCGCCAGGGGCAGCTTCAGGGTGCAGTTCGGCACCGTGACCGATCTAGGCGACAACGGGCTGCCCGGCGGCGGTGACGACACCGAGTATCAGGCGATGGTAGTGACGCTGGGCACGGCCGCTTTCGAGAATGCCGAAGCCGTTCAGGTGTTCGTTGGTGTGGGTGGGCTCCTGGAGGACGTGGGAGGCGACGACAACGACACCGACGGCAGTTACTCCGATGATCTGATCAACAAGGACAATGCCATCGGCTTCTATACGTCGCTGGAAAGCTTGACTCTCGTGACGCTGAAGAACGTCGGCGATCAGGCCGTTGCGACCGATGACCTCAGCTATCTCGCGCTGTACGCGCGCGGCATCGCGGCGGAGCTTGTGGGTATCGATGACAGCATACTCACGCTGAAGATCTGGGATGGCATCATCCGGATCAATCAGGCATCGGATGCCGACAGCAACGCCGCGACGACGCCGGACAAGATCGACTGGACGGCGTTCTCGTCGAACACCGAGGGGCTGCCGGTCCCGACCCTCGACGTTGATGACACGGTCAGCATTTCGGTGGCCGGCTCCCTGGTGCTCGACCTTGCGGGCTTCGTTCAGGTATTCGGCAGCTTCGCCTTCACCGTTTCGTCCGGCGTCGAGGTGACGACGGTCACGAAGCTGGGTGTGGCTACCGATGGGGTCGCGATGAACGTCGTGACCTTCGGCCTCTCGGACGTGAACGTCTTCGTCGGCTCCGGTCCGTACTTTCAGGATTCCGCAACCGACGACAACGACGTGATTGACTCGGCCGACCCGACCAACGACGCCGCGGTCGGCCTGCTGCTGCAAAACGTTTCGCTCGCGCTGGCGTTGTTCAAACCCGCCACGAGCCCCGGCAGCTACTACGCCTTGATGGCTTCGGCGCAGGACATCGAACTGGTCGGACTGAATTTCGGCACCTCAAGCGCATTCTCGATCGATGCCTCCGGGTATCGCGTCGAGATCAACGGGGGCAGCAACGGCACGACCGACGCCGCGATCGACTTCTCGAAGATGGATGGCGGTTCATTCGACGTCGATATGGGGCCGGGCCTCGCGTTCGCGTTCGACTACACCTCGGCTCTGCAGCGGGTGGCGATCGAGAACGCGGTCCTCAAAATTGATGACTATTTCTACATTTCCGGCGGTCTTTCGTTCACGCGCCAGCAGGGCATGTCGGTCACGCTGACCGGCGACTCGCAGACGTCGACCCCGGTGGACGTATTCGCGTTCGGCGCGGGCAGCGTCGATCTCTTTGCGGGCTACAGCCCGAATGCGGACGTTGATCACGACGGGCATATCGACGACGTGCTAGCCGAGGGCGCGACGGGGCTCGCGCTCCAGAATGTGAACTTCGGCCTTGTGATCATGCGTCCCACGGTCGGGAACCAGAGCGTGAAATACATTGCCCTGAAGGCGACCGCGAACTTCGCGGGCCTGATCGGGATCGACGACTTCACCCTCTCGGCGTCGGGCCTGACGGTCGAGTACAACGGCGTCCGCAACCCGAGCAACCCGGCCGACACGAAGGTCGTCGACTTCAGCGCGTTGCCCAACGGCGCATACACGTTCGACACCGGCAACGGCGAACTGGACCTCGACTACGACGCCAAGCGGGTGCTGGTCAGCGTCGCCGAGGCGCACCTTCAGATTTCCGACTACGTGTTCGTCCACGGCGCCCTGGCTTTCGAGAAGGTCGATGACCTGAACGATGTCCAGATCGCGAATGACGGTCCGACGAAGGACATGTCCGCGATAAACGTCGGCGGGCAGGGCCTGACGATGTTCTTCGGCAGCGGCGGACCGTACTGGACCGATCTGGACGGCGACGGCGACGCGAGCTGGGCGTTCAACACCGGCAACGGCAACGCCGCCAGCCGCACGATCTCGGCGGGCTCCGTCACGCTCGCATCCGTCGGATTCGGTGCCGGCGCGGTGCTCCCGGCCAACTGGCAGGTCAGCCTGACCAAGGACGACGGCGTCTTGGTGATCGGCAGCACCCGCTACGGCGATCTGAACCACGATGGGGAGATCGACGATAACGAGACTTGGTCGTTCACCACGAGCGGCGGCGACTTTGCCAGCCGCACGGTCGCGGAAGGCTTTATCAAGCGCGAGCAGGTGACGTTTACGGTCGGCGATCTGCTGCCGGTCGATGTCGTCGGAACCCTTCCGACAGGCGCCTCGCTGACGTTCGGCGATGCCGGTGCTGCCACCGAGGTCATCTACGGAGACATCAACAACGACGGGATCGTCGACGCGAACGAAACCGGCGAACTGAACCCCAATGCGGTCGGTCTTGCGATCAACGATGCGAATCTCGCGCTGGCGCTTCTCACGCCGAAGGACGGTTCGGACCTGACACGCTACACGGCGCTTCGGGCGTCGTCGGATTTCGTCGGATTCGTTGGCACCAGCGAGTTCAACCTCGAAGCGTCCAATGTCGTGGTCGAACTCAATATTGCGAGCCGAAAGGGCGCGACCGCGCCGCCCGACGTCGTCGACTTCTCATTGTTCAACGGCGGCACCGGATATGAGATCGATACCGGTGCGGGCCCGGAGGTCATCGACTTTGCGAACCGGCGGATTCACGCGTCTGCCGACGATGTGCTCGTGAATGTGTCGGATTTCCTCTACCTGAATGGAAATCTTGCGCTCGACATGGGCAGCCGCGAGACGGTCACGATCACGACCGGCATCCCGACGGACATTGGCGAGTTGGCGAACGGTGTCGTGACGCAGATCAACAATGCGTTGCAGAGCGCCGTGAACGGGCTCGAGGACTTGAAGGACGAGGTCGTTGCGCAGATCAAGTCGGCGATCGAATCCGTCCGCGACATGATCAACGATCAGGTCGATTCGATCGTCGACACGATCTTCCAGCAGATCGGCTCGAGCCTGAATGCGTCGCTGGAGCAGGCGATCGGTGCGGTGACCGGCTCGTTGAAAGCGCAGCTGCAGTCATCGACCGAAGGAGTTTCGCAACAAGTCGACCAGGCGATCGACCAACTTCTCGCGCCCGTCGTGGCGGGCATCGACGCGCCGTTCGATCAACTGGTCAAGGTGTTGCTGGTGCCGGTCAAGGAGTTGATCCGCGGTGCGATCGGCGGTGCGATCCAGGACGCGCTCACCACAAGCCTCGACGGAATTACGAGCTCCGTGTCGACCGCTCTGCAGGCCGGTCTTGACGGGGCCGAGTTGCAGGTCAAGGCCAAGATCCATTCCATCCTCGACCCGCAGGTGGAGCGCGTGACGCTCAAGCTTGACCAGTTGATCGCCGAGGTGCAGGACCGCATCGCGCCGGTTTTCCAACGCCTGCACAGTCTTCTCAGTATCAAGATCGGCGAGAACTTCGCGACGATCGAAGACGTGGAAGTCGACGTTACGGCGATCGGAATCAGCAACGCCACGGCTTTCGTCGGCTTGCCGCCAAGAGGTGGCATCGACTTCGATCAGCCGATCGACGAGCAGAACGCCATCGGGCTGTTCATCCAGAACCTCACCATGGCGCTTGGCATGTTTAAGCCGGTCGCCGGCAAGCAGCTTCCGGATTTCACCGCCGTCAAGATCACGGCGGACCGCGCCGGCTTCGTCGATGGCGGCTCGGATATCTTCCAATTGACCGCACAGGACATCACCGTCGAGCTGAACCTCGGCGGCAAAGTGGCGCCCGGGCCGTTCGGCAACGGCACGATCGATTTCGTTCGGAGCTTCCCTGGCGACGACGGGGCCGATCCGGTTATCCCGCCGGGCTATCGCGTGGACACCGGCACGACGAGCGATCCGATCTACCTCGACTTCCAGGGAGAAGAAATCCTGGCAAGCGTCGGCTGGGCGGAGCTCACCATTTCCGAGTTCGTGCACATTGCCGGCAGCTTTGCGTTCGAGAAGGGCGCGATCCAGAATGTCGACGTGACGGGCGGCGCGACCTCGGCGGCGGCCCATGCGTTCCTCGACGCCCTCGGTCTCGATCTGCCGGCAGGCGCGATCCCGGCGCTTGGCGCCACCGAGACCGAACTGTCGTTCATGACGATCGGTGCGGCGAACGTTCACGCCTTCATCGGCATGAACGGGCCGTACTGGAGCGACCTCGACGGCGACCAGCTCGTGTCCTGGGCCTTCGACACCGGCAACGGTGATGAGGTCAGCCGCACGATCCAGACAGGCTCGATCAAGATCGACTCGACGACGTACACGGCGGGGCAGGTGCTTCCGGTCAACGCTGTCGGACGGTTGAGTGCCCACCAAGTGCTGACCATGGCCGACGGCGCCAAGTACGGGGACATCAATAATGACGGCGTGGTCGATGCCAACGAAACCGACGAATTGAACGATAACGCGAAGGGCCTCTGGATCGACGATTTCGATTTCGGCATGGCCATCATGCGGCCGACGAACCCGCTCGATTTCGCCAAGTATCTCGCGCTGAAGGCGAACGCCAACGGCATCAGCTTGGTGGGCATCCAGGATGTCACCGTCCAAGCCGACAACCTCGTGGTCGAGATCAACCAGTCGACTCCGAGCGTGTACGGTGTGCCGCTGTGCCCGGTCGTTGATTTTGCCACCACGTATCCGAACGAGCAGCAGGCGCTGTTCGGCGTGCTCGCGGGCGCCGACCACGTCATCTCGGCCGCTGAGATGGGGGCTGCGCTCGCCGCCGGTTATAGCGGTCCCGACCTGGCTACGGCAGACGAACTCGTGGCGCTGCTCCACGTCGGCGGCGCGCCGCCGGGTACCCTGACCGTCAATGATGTCATTGATCAGCTCGCGACCAGCTTCGCAACCGATGCAAACCTGACCCTGATCAAGCATGCCGATATCGACAACGACGGCAAGTTCGATCCGGCGGGCTACGAAGTGGATACAGGCGGCACGCCGGTCTACCTGGATATGGATTCAGCGCTGATCCGCGCCCAGGGTTTCCTCCAACTCAGTATCCTCGACAACATTTTCATCACGGGCAGCGTTGCGTTCGAGTTGGGGCCGACGCACGAGGTGACGCTCACCAACGGCGCCACCAAGAATGTCACGACGATGACAATCGGCGCGGCCGACGTCACCGCGTTCATCGGCGCGAACGGCCCGTACTGGACCGACAGCAACGGCGACCATGAGGTGCAGCCTGGGGAGCTGAACCAGAACTCGGTCGGCTTCGCCATCACCGACCTTGACGTCGGCATCGCGCTGATGGTGTCGACCAACCCCCTGGATCTCGGCGTCTATCTCGCCGGCAAGCTCAGTGTGCACGACTTTGGGCTAGTCGGCGTCGCTAACCTGACCGCGACCGGCACCTTCGACGTCGAGTTGAACGTGGGCATCGGGGCTTCGGGCCTCGACCTGAATCTCAATCCCATCGATTTCGACGCCAGCTTCGACGAGGTGCAGGCGCTGTTCGACGTCATCGATACGAGCGGCAACCACGTCATCTCGACCGACGAAATGAGCGCTGCGCTCTCCGCGGGCTACACCGGCGGCGACGTGACTACAGTGCAGCAACTGCTGCTGGTCCTGGGCGGGCCGTCTCTCACCTCCGTGTTAGGTCAGCTCTCCGCATCCTTCAGGACGACCAATCTGAGCGCTATCCAGCCTGCCGACGCGGACGGCGACGGCAGGCTCAACATCAGTGAATTGCAAACGCTGCTTAACCTCATCGACGCCAGCGGCGACGGCAAACTTGAGGCGTCCGAACTCGACGCGGCTCTCTCCGCAGGCTACAGCGGCGCCACTTTGGATACGGTGCAGGATCTGCTGTCTGCCCTGTATCTCGGTGCGGCGCCGCCGGTCAGCGCGTTATCTCTCGCCTCGGTGCTGGGCAAACTCTCCACGTCCTTCAAGACCGCCCATCTGGACGCCATCCAGGCGGCCGACGCCAACGCTGACGGCAAGCTCGACTTTGGCTTCAACGTCAATACCGGTAATCCCGCTGCCCCCGTCGTACTCGACTTCAACGATTTCCTAGTCAGCATTCACCTCGGTGGCGTGATTGAGCTCAAAGATGTATTCCGCATGACCGGGCTGTTCCTGTTCGATGCGGACACTTCCGGCCTGAAAGCTTTCGTCGCCGCGGGCCTCGAGATCGGCCCCGACATCGGCAACAGCGACCAGATCTTTGCCATGAACGCCCTCGGGGCGTTGGTGATCACCCATGCCGGCGTTGCGGCAGACATCGAAGTTTCGGTTTCTATCGGCGGCGCGTTGAGCGACGTTCTCCAGCTGAACGCGAAGGCGCGGCTTCTGCTCAACACAACGGGCCAGGATCTGACGATCACCATCCCCAAGAACTATGTTGACTTCCTGATCGGCAATAGCGCGATCCCCGATTCGCCGGTTTTGGATCCCACGCTGATTGGCAGCTTGACAACTGAGTTCAGCGATCGGCTTTCCTTAAACACGGACGGCTCAGCGACCTTTACAATCAACGGCTCGGCGCCTGACGCAACGACGCCCGGGTTCTATCTGGTCGTCACCTTCCACGCTGATCTGACGATTGCCCGCATGTTCGTGATCGAGGCCGACTTCCGGCTCGAGATCACTGACCAGAAATTCGACCTTGGGTTCGACGGAACGTTGAAGCTTGGCGGTTTTGGCAGCTTCGGCGTGTCGGGCGGTGCTGTTATAGATCAGAACGGGTTTGCCGCCTACGGGGAGCTTACGGTTGATATCAATCTCCTGAGTCTCGTTGAGATCACCGGCCAGGCACAGCTGAAGATCAATACGGCGACCAGCGGCGATCCTGTCACGGTCAACGGTCACGATATTGCGAATAACACCTACCTGGTCTCCATCCAGTCCTCTGTAACGCTGTTCGGCATCGTCAAAGGAGCGGGGGACATCGAGGTCGGCGTGGATAACGGCGTGTTCGTAATCAACGTGAAAGACCTCTCGGTCGACTTGTTCATCCTGAACGTCGGTATCTCGGGCTACATCCGCAGCGATGGCCAGTTCAATCTGACGGGAAGCCTTTCGCTACCCGATGCGCTGAAGAGTTCCGATGGTCAGTGGGGGATCACCGGGCATCTTAGCGTTACGGTCAGCAATTCCGGGTTCAAGGGTCATGGCGATGTCGGCATCATCGTTTTCGGTCAAAGCTTCAATGTCGCTTCCGCCGATTTGAGTATCACCACCAATTCGGTGTTCATCAGGGCGGAAGGGCCACTTGGCGTCTATATCGAGATCACGATTGACCAGGACGGCCACGTTTCATTCGACGGCGGGCTGGGTTTCCTTGATGACCTGATCGATGCGGTCAAGGACGCGGTCAACGCGGCTGTCACTGCCGTGGGTGATGCCGTCGTTACGGCCGCGAACGCCGTAGCAGACGCCTTCACCGATCTAGGCAACGCGATTCTGGATCTTGGGGACACTATCGGTGACGCGATCGTTGGCTTTGTCGGCGATGTCGGGGATTTTCTCAGCGGTATTGCCGGCTCGATTGCGCAGGCCTTCAGCAGCAGCAGAACCATTGCAATAACATTCCCGCCGACGCCGAAGTATTCTTATTCGACCGCGTTGTCGGACAACGATCACACCCTGACCATCGATATGAGCGGTGGCAACTGGACGGATGCTCTGGGGAACCCATTGACCGTGACGGGATCGCCCCTTTCATTAGCCGTCGTCAACGGACAGTTGGTCGTGGACGGGCCGGATGCTTCCCAAACGCTCCTGGTAGCCGAGCGGCAGCACCAGACGAGAAGCTGGGACTGGGGTGGAGCCCACTGGGGCAGCTGGCACAACGACGGCGATCCCTACGGATTCGTCTACGCAGACATTCAGTACTCGAACATGAAGGCCTTCAACAACATAACGAAGGTCATCATCCTCGGAACGAGCGGGAACGACACCATCGTTCTCGATACGGCCAGCATCACCCAAGATGCCGTGGTTTACGGCTATGCCGGCAACGACACCATCATTACTGGCAACGGGAATGACTATGTCAGTGGCGGCGACGGTAACGACATCATCTACACCTACGGAGGAAACGATGTTGTTTATGGAGGCGGCGGCAACGACACGATAGTCAGCGGAACCGGAAACGACGCCGTCTACGGCGGGGACGGAAACGACGTTATTGATGAAAGTCAGAACAGGGGCAACAACCCGAAGGCTCTGATTGGCGAGACCAACACTCTGGATGGTGGCGCCGACGATGATGTCATCCTTGGTTCTCCGGGCAAAGACACTATCGACGGTGGGACCGGAAACGATACCATCACCGGCCTCGCCAACGACGACACCTATGTGTTCGAGAACGGCTACGGCAAGGATGTGTTTGCCGACTTCTCCGGCAAGGCGTACCTGGATTTCAGTGCGGTAACGGACGACCTGGAGATTGGGATATCGGATGGCCAGCCCGGCGACGGGCTTGTGGTCAACGCAGGCACAGCAAATTCGTTCTCGATCCAAGGCTTCATCTTCATTCAGGAGCAAGCGAACTACAGCGATTTCCAGATCGCCCGGCTCAAGATCGGGGCGGGCAACGATCACCTGACGGCGACTGCGTTGCCGCTGTATGCGCTGAATATCGTTGACGCCGGCGGGCACGACACCTACGACTTCGATCTCAATCAGGCGGACGTCGCGCAGAGCGTTGCCAGGATCGACATCGTCGACAACGGCAGCAATCCCGACCTGATCAATCTGGACGTCGATTCGACGGGCTTCGATATCTACCTCCATCCCCAGGAGGTGCTGCTGAATCATCTGGACCTGACGTTCAACAGCGGCGTCGAGCAACTGCACCTGACCGATCATGCGGCGGGTACCACCATCACGACCAAGTCCGGTAGCGGATTCAGCACGCTTCTGATCAAGAACGGTGTCACGATCACGCAGGCGAACGGCGGCGATATCGAACTGGACGCGAGGGGCGACTTTACCCAGCAGGCCGGCTCGCTCATCAAGACGACCGGAAATGTCGTTATCCGTAGCGATGTCGATGATGTCGATCCGCCGGGTGCCGTGATTACGCTGCTTGGCCCGATCAACGCGAGCCAAGTGACGGTCCACGGCACCGACGACAACGACACCGTGATCGTCGGCAGGGTTACCAGCAAAACGGATGTGTATGCCGGCGCCGGAGACGACACGATCAACGTCGGGACGCCCGTCCCAGGAACAGTGGATGGAATCAACGGTAACCTGAATGTCCACGGGGAGGATGGATCCGACATCCTCAACATCGAAGACACCGGCGACGCCAACTCCAACACTGGTATCCTGACGGCGACGACGGTCACTGGTCTCGATATGACCGGCATCGTCACCTATGAGTCGTTCGTGGCCGTGAACGTGGGGTTGGGGGCGGCAGACGATAAGTTCACGATCGAGAGCACACACGCCGGCACGACCGTTGTGAACGGCAACGACGGCAACGACGTAATTAATATCCAGACGATCAGCGGGCCGACGACCGTCAACGGCGGCAACGTCTCCGACACGTTCAATGTCGGCAGCAAGGCACCGGCGACAGGCGGCCTTGTCGACGGGATCGCCGCGTCGCTGACGATCAACGGCAACGATCCGACGAGCGGCAGCGATACGCTCAACGTTGATGAAACTGGCGACGCGACCGACAACGTTGGCACGCTGACCTCGACCCAGGTCACAGGCCTCGGCATGGCGGCCGGTATCACCTACGGCACGATCGAGCATGTGGTGATCTCGCTCGGAAGCGGCGACGACAAGTTCACCATCGAGGCCACGCACGACGTCGCGACCCCGACTTCGGAGGATATCACCCTCAACGCCGGCCCTGGCGCCGATACGGTCGACGTCAACGACGCGACCATGGCCGACGTTCTGGTCGTCAATGGCGAGTCGGGCGACGACGCGATCAACATGAACGGGACTGGGGCTGACGGTGGGTCGACTCTCAATGGGGATGATGGCGACGACGTCATCAACTTGAACGCGGTGATCGGCACGGTGACCGTGAACGGCGGTGATGCCGCCGATACGGTGAACGTCAACAATGTGACCGACGTGCTGGTGGTCAATGGCGGGGCGGGCGGCGACACGATCAACGTCAACGGCACGCGCGCGGGCAGTTCGTCGACCCTTAATGGGGATGCGGGTGACGACGTATTCAACGTACGCGCCATGAATGGCCCGGTCGCCGTGAATGGCGGCGCGGACAACGACACAGTCAACGTAGCGGATACGGCCCCGCTGCTGCCTCCCGGCCCGCGGACCACGCCGTCCGGCACGATCGACGACATAAACGCGTTGCTCGATGTGGATGGCGGCAACGGGACGCTGGACAACTTGAATATCGACGATTCGAACGCGTCGACGAACGACAAGAGCGGCACGCTGACCGACGACACGCTGGCCGGCCTCGAACTCGAGGTCCCGATCCACTATCTCGGCCTGGAGCAGCTGAACATCTGGCTGGGGGCCGGCGCCAACGTGTTCACCATCAACAGCACCCAGGCGGGTGAGACCACCGTCAACACCGCGAAGGGCGCCGACATCGTCTATATCAATGGTGCGAGTGGAGTGTTGACCGTGAATGGCGAAGAAGACGCCGACACGTTCGACGTACGCGCCACTGGAGCCGGCAGCGAGGTGCGCCTCAACGGTCAGGAAGGCGCCGATACGTTCAATCTCAGCGATCTGTCGCCGGCGCTGCCCGCAGCGTACCCGACGACGCTGCCGCCGCCCGCCGCAACGACGTCCGGCAAGGTCGACTCGATTGACGGTCTCGTCGCGATCGCCGGAGGCGCGGATTCCGATACGATCAACATCGACGACTCCGCGAATACGGCGAATAAGGTTGTGACGCTCACGTCGAACACCCTGCGTGGGCTCGATATGCCGCGCGGCGTGAGCTATTCCAACGCGGAAGACCTCAACCTGTGGCTGGGTACGGGCACCGACGGCTTGTACATCGACAGCACGCACGCCGGAACCACCGACGTGTTCATGGGCGACGGCAACGCGACCGTGAACGAGCGCGACGATACGGTCGCCATCCGGAGCATCAGCGGAGTGACCACCGTCCACGGTCAGGGCGGCAACGACTCCTTCTACGTCGGCGTGCAGGCCGCGAACGACAATTTCGATACGCAGTTCAAGCAGGCGGTCGCCGCCGCGGCCAACGATAACCAGGTCAACGCGCTGTTCCATAGAACGAACACGAACGGAATCGGCGCGGTCCTCAACCTGCACGGCGAGGGGGATAGCGATCAGTACACCGTGAACCTCGCGGGCGCGGGGGACGCGCTGATCAACGTGTTCGACAACGGTGCGCCGGATGACGGGGTCGATACGCTGACGGTCAACGGCGCGGATGTGGTGAGCGGTCTCGCGAACAACCCGAATGACACGTTCCTGCTACGGCGTGATCTGGTCGCGCTGCTCAACGACTCCGTGCAGGGAGGTGGTTTCACTCATGCCGAGCGCGTGAACTACGACGAGAACATCAACGCGCGACTGATCGTCAACGGGCTTGGCGGCAACGACAAGTTCGTCGTGGACGACAACAGCGCCATCACAACGCTGGACGGCGGCGATGGCGACGATACCTTCCAGATCGGCCAAGTGTTCGGCACGCCGCGCACGGCGGCAGCGGGCCTCGATGCCGCAGATACGTTCGACACGACGCCGATCATCATCGGCACTATCCGTGATCCGAATCCTGCGCACTGGGTCAACGGCGTGGCGCCGGTACTCTTCGACCCCACGTTGTTTGATCCGGTAAACGGCGTGCTTTCGCAGGCAACCATCGATGCAATCAACGCAGCGATCGCCTATCAGGCTGCCAATGGCAACAAGGCGCTCGACGGCGTCGCTTACGTGAGCTCGGGGGCCGCGCACGCCATAACGGCATTCGGCGGCGGCGGGAACGATACCTTCAGCGTGTACCACAACAAGGCCACGCTGCGGCTCGAGGGCGAGGAAGGAAACGATCAGTTCGTCGTCCGCGCGTTCGTGACCCTCGACCTCTCGAAGCAAGGGGATACCGAGGTCAACGGCGGCGACGGCACCGACACGATCAACTACGCAATTAATGCACCGGTCAGCATCGACGGCGGCGCAGGCTTTGACAAGGTCGTGGTGCTCGGCACGCCGTTCAACGACAACTTCGTCGTCACGAGCCATGGCATTTTCGGCGCCAACCTGAACGTAACGTTCGAGAACATCGAGAGCGCCGAACTCGATACCCTCGAGGGGAATGACACGATTTTCGTTCTCGGTACGAACCCGAACATGGTCACCACGGTGATCGGCGGGCTCGGAAGTGACACCATCCAAGTCCTGGGTGACGTCACGCAGCCGATCGTGAGCAACGAGCAGGGCCGCTCCGGCGTGATCACGCAGGGGCTCTCGAGCGCCGATCCGAACTTCGACAACGTGGGCACCGGCGGCGTGGCCGTTAATGTGCTTTCGGCCGCAGGCGAGAATCTCGTGAAGATCGATCCCGTTGCCACGCCGCTGCTTACGGCCGAAGACGGCGTCCAGGCATTCTACTTCATCAGCCTCGTCTCGCCGGATGCCAGCGCGCTCGCCGCAAAGCCGGTGTATCTCACAGTGTCTGCAGGTGTCGCCAGCAGCACCGACCGTAAGGCGGGCGGCGCTGGCGTGCTTGTGTCGGCCGACGATGGCGCGACCTTTACGAACGCGGTCGTGTTGAAGTTCGATGGCAGCAGCGCCACGACCGTCTTCAAGATCCGGGTTAAGGCAATCAACGACACCGCGGCGGAAGGACCTCGGATCGCATTGATCAGCCATAGCATCGTTACCGACAACGCAGCATACCGAGACCTGCCGTTGATCGACGTTGCGGTGAGCGTCATCGACGACGATCAGCCGGGGCTGGACATCCGGTACCTCGTCGAGACGGCTCCGAACACCTTCGCGCCGGACGTGTCGACACAGGTTCTTGAGGGCGCTTTCGGGTTCAGCGACGTCTATTCGGTCGCCTTGATCGCCGCTCCAGCAATAGGCGAAACCGTCACTGTGACGCTCTCGACCGATGGGCAAGTCACGGCCCGTTCGAAGGCAACCGGCCTCACGCAACTGACCTTCACAGCCGCCAACTGGAATACGCCGCAGCTCGTGGTCGTGAGCGCGGTTGATGACACCGCTCTCGAGGGCACCGAGCTATCGACGATCACGCATCAGATCACTGGCACGGGCGGCAAGTATTCAGCGTTCCCGAGCGCCGACTATCCGAAACTCACCGTGACGGTCTACGACAACGAGACGCCGGGTCTCGTTATGCAGGAGACCGACGGCTCGACGGTCGTCGTTGAGAACGGCGCAAACGACTCCTATCAGGTGCGGCTGACGAGTGCGCCGAGCAGCGACGTGACGCTCACGATACGGACTGACAAGCAGACCTTCCTCTCCAGCTCCGCCGACACGTTCCGTATCGTCGATGAGTCGGGCACCAAGTCCTATTACGAATATGCATTCACGTTCACCGCGGCCAATTGGGACAAGTGGGCGACTATCAACGTCCGCGCGAACCCGGCCTTCGCTGGCATCGACAGCGTGTTCAAGGCCTTCCCGCCGCGAGACCAGAACCTTGACCAGATTCGCGGGCCGCTGATCATCGAAGGCGGCATCGGCTCGGAGGGTGCGGACCGGTCGCTGCGCGCGCCCGTACTGCTGCCGAATGAAATCGACTCGCCGAGCAATTCGGAGTTCAGCGACCCGGCGAGCGAGCCGGCCGGCATCGACACGCTGAACGTCTTCCATACGGACAACGACGACGCCGACGTGGGCCGCCTGTACTACCGCGAGACCGACGCGGCTGGCCATGCGATCCGCAACCCCGGCCTCGCGCTCACCGGCTTCGAGATGGGTGGCGACCTGGTCGTGAACCAAGGCACCACCGAGGATCCGGATTTCCTCTACTTTGGCGGCGGCATTACCTATAACGGCCTCGAGGTCGTTGAGGTCCTGCTCGGCAAGGGCAACGAGACGTTGACGATCGACGACACGGGCGACCGCGATGAAAAGGCGCAGGTTTCTCCCGACCCGGCGACGATCACGGCGATCCACGGCGGCGGCGGCGACGACACGATCATCGCAAACAATCGCGGTCATGGGCCGCTGGTGCTCTACGGCGACACGTCGCTGGACGGGACCCGCTACAGCAACGATCAGCCGGCGGCGTCGGCCAACGGCACGACGTTCAACAATCCGGGCAATGACACGATCGATGCGTCGCGGATGCCGAACAAGAACGATGGTTTCGCGGGTGTCGTGATTTATGGCGGCACCGGCAACGATACGATCTTCGGCGGCCAGGATGACGATCACATTGCGGGTGGCGCCGGCAACGACGCGATCGACGGCGGCGCGGGCAACGATCACATCTACGGCGATGCCGCCTTCGATGTGAACCTGCTGCTCTTCTCGCAGGACCAGATCGCACCGTTCAACCCGGTGACCCAACTTGCGCAGATCAACGGCATGTTCGCCGTGACGAGCGTGGGGGCAACCGGCGCCGACATCATTCGCGCCGGTGACGGCAACGACATCGTGCTCGGCGATCACGGGGTGATCGAACAGGCGCCTGGGACGCGGCGCTTGCAGACGACCGACTTCGTCGCACGCGTCACCTCGGTCGATCGTTCGAACGGGGCGGCGGACACCATCTACGGCGGTGACGGCGAAGACGTGCTGATCGGCGGCGCGTCAGGCGATCGGTTCGACGGTGAAGCAGGGCGCGACTTGATCTTTGGCGATAACGTTCGGCTCGATCGCACGATCGCCGATGGCAACGCCAATGCAATGTACAGGACGCTGACAGGTGCCGAGGGAGGGCAGATCTACAGCACGTTCCCAGGGACTGCCGGGAACGTCCTCGTGAATTCCGCTTCCGGCGGCACTCCGGGCGGCGGCACGGTCTGGGAGGACTTCAACATCGAACTCCTCGACCACGATCTCGCGACGCAGACGGCGGGAGGCAACAACTTTGGCAACGACTACATCGCGGGTGGCGCGGGCGACGACGAGATCTTTGGCGAGCTTGGCAACGACGTCATCCAGGGCGACGGCTCCATCGACTACGCGGTCGGTGCGACGCGCTCCGCGGACGGCACACTGCTGGTGCAGTCTTCGATGGAAGCGACGACCGACGGCAACGACTACATCGAGGGCAACGGCGGCAACGACGTGATCTTCGGCAACCTGGGTCAGGACGACATCATCGGCGGCAGTTCGAGTCTGTTCAGACTGACGAGCCCCGCGAAGCGGCCGGATGGCTCCGACATGATCTTCGGCGGCGCCGGCATCGACATCGCGCGCGACAACCTGGGCGACGGCACGCATGGCCGCGACGCCGATGTGATTCTTGGCGACAACGGCAACATCTATCGCATCATCGGGACGCCGGGATTCAATTACGACAACGCCTATGGCGAGCAGATCATTGTGCGCGCTGCGCAACTGCTCGACTACACCCCTGGCGGGCCGGATTATAACGCGGCCGCCACAGCGCAGGACATCGGTGCCGCCGACGAAATCCACGGTGAATCCGGCGACGACGTCATCTATGCGCAGGTCGGCAACGACGTCGTGTTCGGCGAAGGTCAGGACGACCAGATTATCGGAGGCTACGGCAGCGACTGGATTTCCGGCGGCACCGGCGACGACGCGGTCCTGGGCGACGACGGGCGCATCTTCGTCAGCCGCAATAGCACGCTCGGTGAACCGCTCTACGGTATTGCAGGGATCCCACAGAGCCAGCTTAATGCGATCATCGAGAACTCGAACGGCAACGATATTGCGATCACGAATGTCGCGGGCGCGCTGAAGTACACCGTCGACCTGGCGCCCTACAGTGTGGACCCGGACAATGCTATGCTAACGACATCATTTATGGCGGGCAGGGTAACGACACCCTGCACGGCGGCGCGGGCGAAGACGCGATCTCGGGCGCCGAGGCGCCGGTGCTGTCCTACGTCACCAACTACACGCAAGCCGGCGTCAAGATCGGCGGTGTCATTCAGAGCGACTATGCGCACCCGGTCAACCCCGGCAACGTGCTGGGCTACAACCCGACCACGACGAAGTTCGCGCTGTATGATGCGGATGATCCGCTGCGCAAGATTCTGCTGACATCGACTGGGCTCTTGTCCAAAACCGGAACCGGCCTTGAGTGGGCGCTCAACTTCAACGACGCCGAAGGGCCGATCGATACCCACTGGATCGTCGGCTCCCCGTATGTGGGTGTGCCGACCGACGGCGACGACGTGATTTTTGGCGATCTCGGCAACGACTGGATGGTTGGCGGCACGGGTCGCGATACGATCTGGAGCGGCTGGGGCGACGACCTGGCCAACCTCGACGACAAGCTGTCGACCTTCACCGGGCCCGATACCAATCCGTCATGGGAAGACCTCGTGTTCGGCGGCGCCGGGCGTGATGTGATGATCGGCAACACAGGCGGCGACCGTCTGATCGACTGGAACGGCGAATTCAACAGCTATTGGATGCCTTACAATCCGTTTGGAGCGCCTGCGGTGTCCCGCGGCATGGCGCCGGCGATCGAGACGTTTCTCCTCGCGCTGTCGAAGAGCCAGGGCGCAGACCCGACACTGGAATCGCAGTACGGTGGCAGCGCGGCGCGTAACGGTGAGCCATTCGGCGAGACCGGCATGGTGCGCAAGGGCGACGCCGCCTCCGGCGATCAGAACGGCGGGCCGCGCGATCCGCAGGGGCCCGTCGTCAAGGCGAAGCAGGATGTGAAGGTGTCGGCGGGCATACAGCCGCAATGGGAGACGGCGGCCGAATCTGTTCCCCTCGACAGCGCTGCCGCGATGAGTACGATCAGCGAAGCGACGCTGGCCACGATCGTTGAAGAGGCGAAGCTGGTTTGGACCGAAATGTTAGGAGTCGACGATGGACGGCTGGCCGTACTGAACCGCATGAATGTCCAGTTCGGCAATCTGCCGGGCGACAGGCTGGGGCTGACCCTCGGCGTCAACGTCTATATCGACAGCGATGCGGCGGGTCGCGGGTGGCAGACCATGGATCTGCTCTCCGTCGTCGCGCACGAGCTTGGGCATCTACTTGGCTTTGACCACAACGATGCCGGCGCGGTCCCAGTCATGAATGAAACTCTCAAAGCCGGCGCGCGCAATCAGTTTGCCATTGCCGGAAACGTCATTGCATTGTCAGGTCTCGCGGGTTTCGTCACCGGCGCGGACAATGCACAGCAGGTCATTGGCTTGCAGCCGAACGATGTCTCCGTGACGGTGAGTATCGATGGGTTCGGCTCTGCGGGCTGGACAATGTTGGCTTACTCGGGCGGCGACGTCGGCAGCGACTGGAACGGCGCCGCCAAGCACCACGCCTATGGCGTCGGGGACGAGGACTCCATCGACATGGATGACAGCCAAACCATGCTGGGTGTCGATAATCAGCCCGGCATTGCGATAGAAGCCGGAACGGGCGCCTCGGATGTCGCCACGAAGGCGGTCCATCTGCTGCGAGCCGACCTGACGGCGGCTCTGAACCCCATGCCGCGCAAGGCCGCAAGTGTGCCCAGGGCAGCCGTCGATGCTCTGGTCGCGATGTCCCTTGATTGGACGACGTCGGATTTTCAGGGCTTTCCAGACCTTCCATCGGTTCAGAAGGACGGAAGCCGGGCGGTCGTAGCTACGCCCGCGCCGGATGACTGGGTTGAGTTGTCGTTGGCGACCGCCGGAGGCGCCGGGGACGAGGTGCCGGCCCTTGGCCACGAGGGCGTGGACTGGCGCTACGCGTTTGACGGTTGGCTCCAGTCATGGCTGGCGGAAAAGCGGGCCTGCGGGGCTGCATCAGCCGCCATGAGCCTCTAAAAAGCGGCCTGAAATTCCCGGCTGCGGCCACTTCAGGACGTTCTCGCCGGCTATCAGTCCCACTTTCTGCAAAGCCCCGGCTGCGGCTATAAATTAAGACTTCCGGTTAATACTGCTGAAAATTCCTGATTGCGGTTGGGTCCGCACCCGCTAAGGTCCTACCAAATTCTCCTTATAGGTGGGGTTGGGAGTGAGCCCGTCGGGAGCCTCCGCGTCGCGTGAACCCGGGCAGGCGGGACCGGGCGGGATTGCGCCGGAAGCCTTGGGGCGTCTTTCGGGTGCCAACGATCCCGCTGTTTTCGCCACGGCTTGGCTCGATGCAGTTGCATCACTTACGGAGGGGATGCAGCAGGGCCTTGTGGTGCTCGCCTCGATGCGCGGGGGCCGTAACGAGCCCGCTGCAGTTTGGCCCTCCAATGTTGTTCCGGAAGCGGGGCTCCTCGCCGCGGTCGACGGAGCCGTACGTGGCGGACGGATGGTCCTGCAGACTGTAGAACCTCCGCGAAACGCGGCGGATGCGGCACCACTCCTTGCGATCGGATATCCGGTCACCGTGGCGGGGGCGGTTCGCGGCGCCGCCGGCCTCATGGTGACGCCCGGCGTGGAAAATCCTCAGGCGGTTATTGACCGCATAGCCTGGGGGTGCGGCTGGATCGAAGCTTTGTTGCGCCGGCGCACCGTATCGCTTGGCGACCGCATCGGCACCGTGGTGGAACTGCTCGCGACAGGCGTGCACCACAACCGCTTTCAAGAGGCAGCCACGGCCGTCGCGACGGAACTCGCCGGCGTCTTCGGTTGCGAGCGCGTCAGTATCGGATTCCGGAAGGGCGCCCACGTCAAGCTCGCCGCTCTTTCCAACAGCGCTGTCTTCGGCAAGAGGGCGAATCTCGTTCGTGCCATCGAATTGGCAATGGACGAGGCAATCGATCAGCAGACAATGATCGTGATCCCGGCGTTGGAAGGGCAGGACCATGTCGTGCGCGCCCATCAGGCGTTGTCGCGCGAACATGGTCAGAACACGATCTGCACGGTCCCTCTGGCTGAAAACAATCGCGTGCTGGGTGCGATCACGCTGGAACGTCCCGCCGACAAGCCGTTCGATTCCCCGACTATCCGGCTTTGCGAACATATTGGAGTCTTGCTCGGGCCGGTACTGGAACTGAAACGCAAGGAGGATCGCTGGATTGGGTGGAAGGCGCTGGACAGCATCACGGACATCGCTGTTCGCCTGTTCGGCCCGCGCCATGTCGCCCTTAAGCTCTCGGCTATCGCGGTGGTCGCTGTCGTGGCGTTCCTATTATTTGCCAAGGGCGATTACAGGATAACGGCGGATGGCAGCCTTGAAGGCACGATCCAGCGTGCGCTTGCCGCTCCTGTCGCAGGATATCTTTCGGAAGCGCAGTCGCGCGCTGGCGACATCGTGAAGGCGGGTCAGGTCTTGGCTACGCTTGACGATCGCGACCTTCGGCTCGAACGTCTGAAGTGGGCGACGCAACGGGCGAAACAGCAGCGCGAATATAGTGAGGCGCTTGCCAAGCAGGAACTGGCCAAGGCGCAGGTGCTCCGCACCCAGATCGAGCAGGCTGAAGCCCAACTGACTCTGCTGGACGAGCAAATCTCCCGGTTGCGCATTACAGCTCCCTTCGACGGCGTCATCGTATCCGGAGACCTCAGCCAGCAGCTTGGCGCTCCGGTCGAACGCGGCAATACCCTGTTTGAAGTCGCTCCCCTGAAGAAGTACCGCATCGTGCTCAAAGTCGATGAGCGCGACATTGTCGAGGTCTCGCTGGGACAGTCGGGCGAACTGGTGCTGAGTTCGATGGCGGATCGTGGCTTACCCTTCCGAGTCGAGAAAATCACACCGGTGTCCACGGCTCAGGAAGGCCGTAATTTTTACCGTGTCGAGGCGAGGCCGACGGGAGGCGATACCGAGGCCCTTCGTCCCGGCATGCAGGGCGTTGCCAAGATCACGATCGATAAGCGCCGGCTTGCATGGATCTGGTCGCATAAAGTGGTGCATTGGCTGCGGATGTTCATCTGGTCCTGGTGGCCGTGAGGTCACGCCATGGCTGGAACGCTATTTTCTCCCTCTTGGTATCGCGTGACGGGCTTGAAGCCGCGCTTAAGAGCCCATGTGCAGATTCACAGGCACAGCTACCGCGGTGCGATCTGGTTTGTCTTGCAGGATCATTCGTCGGGCCGCTCGCACCGATTGACCCCCGCTGCCTATGCCTTTATCGGCTTGATGGACGGAACGCGAACTGTCCAGAACATCTGGGATCTTTGCAACGAACGCGCCGGCAAGGACGCGCCCACACAGGATGATGTCGTCAGGCTTCTCGGACAGCTCCATGCGGCCGATGCGCTGATCTGCGACGTTCCACCGGACACGCGTGAGCTTTTTCGTCGCTTTCAGCGTCAGCAACGGCAGACATGGCGGCAGCGGTTGTGGACTCCGCTCGCCATCCGAATCCCGCTCTTCGATCCCGATTCTTTACTTGAACGCACGGCTTTCCTTGTCCGCCCGCTGTTTGGCCGACTCGGAGCCTTGATCTGGCTTTCTGTGGTTACGGCGGGGCTGGTGCTGGCGGGGCTCAACTGGTCGGCGCTGTCCGAAAACGTTATTGACCGCGTCTTGGCGCCGCAGAACCTTCTGTTGCTCTGGTTTGTCTATCCGATCGTCAAAGCTATTCACGAACTCGGGCACGCCTATGCGACTAAGATCTATGGCGGCGAGGTGCACGAAGTCGGCGTGATGTTTCTTGTATTAGTGCAGGC
>JAFKKQ010000413.1 GCA_017304505.1 Hyphomicrobiales bacterium
GCCGCTCTCGAGGATGCGACGGTCGTTCGGATCGGCCCGACGCTCGATCAGTCCGTTGTCGCAGAGCCGGTCCACCAGCCGGGTCAAGGTGATCGGCTGGATATCGAGGTCTTCGGCGAGGTCGGACTGCTTGAGCCCTTCCCGGCGCTCAAGGCGCAGCAGGACAGCCCATTGCGCCCGAGTCTGGCCGAAACGGCGGGCTTTCTGGTCGGCATAGGTCCGCAGTAGACGGCCTACGTCACTGATCAGAAAGAGGATTTCACGATTCTTGGTGCGATAGGTTCTCATGTGCTGCGTTAATATAAGCAGGCTTATAATATGCGCAAGGGGGCGCAATCGGCGCAGGGGTCGCGCGCGGGAAGGGTGACGGCCGCGACACGGTCGGGCAGTCTGCGTCCGGCATCCGGGAGGGTTGGAATGGAAATCGGGTTCATCGGTCTCGGCAACATGGGCGGCCCGATGAGCCGCCGGCTGATCGCGGCGGGCCATAAGCTCACAGTGTTCGACCCGCGCCGGGAGGCGATGGACGCGCTGGTTGCGCTCGGCGCCGGGGCGGCGCGCTCGCCGGCCGATGTCGCCGACCGGGTCGAGACGGTGATGACGAGCCTGCCATCGCTCGACATCGGCCTGAAGGTGGTGAACGGCGACGACGGCATCGTTCATGGCAAGCGCGTGCGGCGCTACGTCGATCTGTCGACCACCGGCTCGCGGGCGGCGATCAAGACCGCCGAGATTCTAAAAGCCCACAACATCGTGCAGATCGACAGCCCGGTGAGCGGCGGCGTCGCCGGCGCCGAGAAGGGCACGCTCGCGGTGATGGTGTCCGGCCCGCGCGGCGAGATCGAGATCGTCCGTTCAGCGCTCGAGGTGTTCGGCACGGTGTTCGTTTGCGGCGACCGGCCGGGGATGGCGCAAAGCATGAAGCTCGCCAACAACTTCCTCTCCGCCACCGCGATGGCGGCCAGTTCCGAGGCGATCGCGATGGGCGTGAAGGCCGGGCTCGATCCAAGCACGATGGTCGATGTCATCAACGCCGGCAGCGGCATGAACACTGCGACCACGCAGAAGTTTCCGCGTTCGGTTCTGCCGGGCACGTTCGATTACGGCTTTGGCATGGGCCTGATGGTGAAAGACGTGCGGCTGTTTCTGACCGAGGCGGCGGATTTCGGCATCCCGACTGAGGTGGCGCAGGCGGTCGGCCGCCTGTGGGAAATAGCCATCGCCGAACACGGCGCCGGCACCGATTTCACCCGGCTGGCGCAAACGGTCGAGAAGCGCGCCGGCGTCGAGATGCGCGCGAAGCAGCCGTGAGGCGGTCATGAGCGATACTTACGAGGTCTTCGCGATCCGCTACGCCGAGCACGAGCGCAAGGCGGCCGACAATTATATCGGCGGCGATCCGCACGACGTGCTGCAGCCGCTCGACTATTTCGTCTGGGTGATCCGCAACGCCGAGCGCACGGTGCTGGTCGACACCGGCTTCGATCGGCCGGTCGGTGCAAAGCGCGGCCGCACGGTGGTGACGCCGGTGGGCGATGCGCTCAAGGCGTTCGGCATCGAGCCGGATACGGTCGAGAATATCGTCATCAGCCACATGCATTACGACCACTGCGGCAATGTCGATCTGTTCCCGCGGGCCCGCTATCACCTGCAAGATAAAGAGATGCATTATTGCACCGGCCGCTGCATGTGCCATCGGCAACTCCGGTCGTCCTACGAGGAGGATTATGTCGTCTCGATGGTGCGCAAGCTGTTCGCCGGCCGCGTCACCTTCCACGACGGCGTGAGCGAGCTTGCGCCGGGCATCACGCTGCATCACATCGGTGGCCACGCGATGGGGCTGCAGAGCATCCGTGTCAAGACCCGGCGCGGCTTTGTCGTGCTCGCGGCCGACGCCGTGCATCTTTATCCGCACCTCGACGAGGGGCGGATTTTTCCGACAACCTACAATCTGGCCGAGGTGCTGGAGGGCTACGAAACCCTCAAGAAGCTTGCCTCCTCGCGCCACCACATCGTGCCGGGTCACGACCCGGCGGTGATGCGGCTTTACCCCGCGCCGAGGCCGGACCTTGAGGGCCGCGTGGTGCGCCTCGACGTCGATCCGAAAATCTAGGGTTTCCCCTGTCGGCTCCTTATTGCCCCGATTCGGCCTTTGCCTGGGCGCCGCCGCTCAAGGGGCCGTCACGCAGGCCCGTTATAGCGGTACTGAGCCGTTTGGCTTGCCGTTTGCATGGTGCATTCGCTATAGCCGTTAGATCGATGCGGCCCTGAGGACACCTGCCATGCGTGGCGCGCTCGGCGGTCCGCGCGTGCTGTTGCGCCGCCTCCGTGAGGTGATGGCGGAACCGGTCAGCGCGCAGGACCGCCTCGACAAAATTGTCGTGCTGATTGCCGCCAACATGGTGGCGGAGGTGTGCTCCGTCTACGTGCTGCGGGTGGACGGCACACTCGAGCTCTACGCCACCGAGGGCCTCAACCGCGAAGCGGTCCACCAGACCGTGCTGCGCCAGGACGAGGGCCTGGTCGGCCT
>JAFKKQ010000414.1 GCA_017304505.1 Hyphomicrobiales bacterium
GCAACTGCGCGCGGCACTGTGCCGCGAATTCTCCGATGCCATGCGCGACCTCGACGCCGTGGTGACGCTCTCGAGCCTCCGGCTACCGTGCCGCATCGAAGATCCGGACGCGATCGCGCGCACCTACGATCAGCAGTGCCGCCTGGTTTTCAACGTCACCGGCACGCCCGCGATTTCAGTACCGACCGGTCGGACCGCGGATGGCATCCCGCTCGCCATGCAGATCGCCGGCCGCGCTTTCGACGAGCCGACGGTCTACCGCGTCGCGCAGGCCTATTGCGAGGCCGCCGGGGTGTGCATCGGCACCGACCCGAAGACTCAGCCCAAACTCACCGTCGCGATCCGGCCCGCCGCCCAATAACGGCTCTGCGGGCTGGACAGGCGCCGTCACCATCAGGATGCTCGACGGCCACGCGATCCCTCAAACAACAACCGCTGCGACCAACCGACGAAAGGGCATTATGACCACCGCGACCGCCACCGGCTCGACCATCTATCCGCGCCAGCGGATCGACTATTCCTCGCCGTTCACCCGTCCCGCATTGAAGCTGCCGGGCAAGGGCCGCCTCATCGTCTGGTCGGTGGTCAACATCGAGGAGTGGGAGATCACGCGGCCGATGGCGCGCCAGCTTTCGCCCGCGCCGCAGGGCCAGAGCGCGATCCCCGACATGCCGAACTGGACCTGGTACGAGTACGGCATGCGCGTCGGCTTCTGGCGGCTGATGCACGCGTTGAAGAAGGCGAAGGTCACGCCGACCATGTCGATCAACGCCCGGGTCTGCGAGGTCTACCCGGAGGTCACGGCGGCGGCTCATGATGCCGGCTGGGAATTCATGGCGCACTGTTACGTGCAAATGCCGATCCAGCAGATCGCCGACCGGCAGGCCGAGGTGATGCAGCAATCCATCGACATCATCCGGAAGGCGACCGGCAAGCCGCCGTCCGGCTGGCTCGGGCCGGGACGCGGGCAGATGTTCGACACGCCCGAACACATCGCCAAGGCCGGGTTCTCGTGGTTCGGCGACTGGGTGCTCGACGACCAGCCGGTCTGGGTCCGGACCGCGAACGGACCGATTCTGTCGATCCCCTACAGCGCCGAGATCAACGACATCACCATGATGATCTCGCACCACCACGAGTCCGACGTGCTGCTCACGCGCACCAAGGATGCGTTCGACCGGCTTTATCTGGAGAGCAAGGAATCCACCCGCGTCATGGCCATCGGCGTGCATCCTTACGTCAGCGGCCAATCGCATCGCATCAAGTACTATGAGCAGCTCTACGCCTACATCAACAAGCATCCCGGCGTGGTGCATTGGACCGGTCAACAGATCCACGACTGGTATGTGCGGCAAGTGCCGAAACCGAAGGAGGGAATCGCATGAGGAAATATCCGCGCTGGCTTGCTGCCGTTTTCATTGCATCCTTGCTCGCGCCCGGTGCGGGCCATGCGCAGGGCGACTACCCGAACAAGCCGGTGCGGCTGATCGTCGATTCGGCGGCCGGAAGCGCGAACGACTCAACGGCGCGCATCCTTGCCGACAAGCTGGGGGCAATGTGGGGCCAGCAAGTGCTCGTGCTGAACCAGCCCGGCGTCGCCGGCTGACGGCTATACGCTTTATTTGCCGTCGACCTCCCCGTTCCTCGCGCGTCCCGGCGGCACCGGCGTTGCACCGAACCTGCCGTTGAATCTGCCGCGCGACTTCGCTTCGATCGGCTTCGTGCTGCAGCAGCCGCTGTTCATCGGCGCATCGCACCATTCCAAGATCGGCAGCATCGCGCAATTGATCGCGATGGCGAAGGAAAAGCCGGGCGAGATCACCTACGCCGCAACCGGCCGCGGCCGCCTCACCCATCTGACGATGGAATTGCTTCAGGCCCGTACCGGCATCAAGCTGCAACTCGTGCCCTACGCCGGCGGCACGGCACAAGGCATGACTGACGTGCTCAGCGGACGCGTGCCGCTGATCCTCGACGCCTATGCCGGCCTTGCCGCCGCGCTGAAGGGCAACCTCATCAAGGGCCTCGCGGACACGTCGCTGGAGCGCCTTCCCGGCTTCGAGGACCTGCCGACCGTCGCCGAAACGGTGCCGGGCTTTTTCGTCGGCGCCTGGACCATCCTGGTGGCCCCGGTCGGCACGCCGGACGCGATCGTGCGCAAGGTGAACGCCGACCTGTGGAAGGCGCTCAACGACCCGGATGTAAAGGCCAAGTTCCAGGCGAACGGCGCCTTCATCCGCGCCATGACGCCGGAGCAGGTCACCGCCTTCGTCCAGGAGCAGCAGAAGACATGGCGCCCCATCCTCGACCAGGTGGAGCGCCAGATCCAGAAATAGGACGAGACGCAGTCCGCAGCGGTTATGCGGCGGCGGACTTGCCGATCGCGGCGTTGACGCGCGGCATGACCTGTTCGGCCATGAGTTGCATCGAACGTTTCGCGAGCTTGGGATCGGCCCAGTCCATGCCGGCGTAGACGATCTCGCCGAAGTCACCGATCTCCTCGCGCAACGCGAGGAGATCGTCGACCACCTTGTTGACGCTGCCGTGGATCAGGCAATTGTCCAGGACGTAATCGAGCGTGACCTCGTCGTCCGGCTGATCCTTACGACTCTTGAACACGTAAAGGCGCTTGCCGCGTTTCATCTTGGTGTACATCTGTGACCAGTAGAACTGGTACGGGCTGCTGGCGCCGCTGCGCGCATAGCGTTCGGCGGTCTTGTCGTCATCGGCCACGCAGATCGTCCGCGCCACCCGCCAATCGGCGACATTGGGCTCGACGCCGGCCTCGGCCTTGCCCTTGCAGTAATTTTCCCAGTGCGACCGCAGATGCTGCGTCAGCAGGAAATTGGCCGAAAGCGGATGGAAGTCGCGCTTGCCCATCAGCACGACACCCGGCGAGAACGGCGCGACCACCGTGCCGACAATCTCCGGCCGCGGCGTCTGGTACGGCTTGCCCAGGTAGCCCACGCCGATTTCCAGCGCCTGTGTGCGCGAGGTCGACACCTTGAAACGATTGTTCGGAAAGTCGATGTCGTAGGGCGGGTCGCGCTCCCAGATCGCCAGGATCACGTCGATCGCTTCGGCAAAGATCTTGTTGCGGTCCTGTTCCAGGATACCGATCGCTTCGGCGTCGGAGGTCAGCGCGCCGGGGCTCACACCGAAAATGAAACGGCCCTCCGACATGTGGTCGAACATGGCGGCCTGTTGGGCGACGATCACGGGATGGATGTGCGACAGGTTCGTGGTGCCGGTGGCAAGCTTGATGGTCTTGGTCTCGGCGATCAGCGAGGCGTTGAACATCATGCTGTTGGTGATGTTCTCGGCCCTGTCGGTCAGGTGCTCGCCCATGAAGGCGTCATAGAATCCGAGCCTGTCCGCCAGGATGACGGCCTCCCGGTCCTCCTTCAGCGTCTGCGCCCAGTTCCGGTGCAGGGGGTGCACCGGCATCGTGAAGTAGCCCAATTTCATTCTCGATCTCCGCCACCGCCGTCATTCCAGGCCCGACGTTCCGCGCACCCAAAATGACCGCTGAGAGTGCCTCAACAGCCTGCTAGACTGCCGGAGTTGCCAATCAACCGCGGCCATGTCCGTGCTTACTCTTATCTCTTAACAGGGCGGGCCGCCATCCGAGAGCGTTTCGCATGAAAAACATCCGGTTTGTGCCCCTCGCCGCCGCGTTGGCCTTGATGGCCGGATCGCCCGCGTCGGCCGAGGACACGCTGGTGCGGGTGAACACCTTCCCGACCGCCCGCTCGCTGCCGTTCTTCGTCGGGATGGAAAAAGGCTTCTTCGCCAGGCACGGCATCAAGCTCGGCCTGGAGTTCACGGAGAATTCCAAGAGCCAGCGCGAGGGCCTGGCCGCCGGTAAATTCGAAGTGGTCCATTCGGCGGTGGACAACGCCCTTGCCATGATCGAGGTGGCCAAGATCGACGTGGTGATCGTCTCCGGCGGCGACGGGGGCACCAACGAGTTCATTATCGGCAAGGGGCTCAACACCTGGGCCGATGTCCGCGGCAAATCCCTGGTGGTGGACGCGCCGAACACCGCCTATGCCTTGCAAGGCAAGA
>JAFKKQ010000415.1 GCA_017304505.1 Hyphomicrobiales bacterium
ATGGCCTCGTACATGGTGACGACGCCCTTGAAGCGGGCCTCGTCCGCGGCGGCCCGGTCCTTGGCCGTCGATCCCCCCTTGGCGTCCTCAGCCTTTTGCGCGGCGGTCTCGGCCTCGAGCTTTTTCTCCGCGGCCTTGATCAGGCTTTCGCGCATGTCGAGTTCTCTGGCGCGCGCCTCAAGCGTCTGGCGTTTTTCCTGCAGCCGCTCGAGCAAAGCCCGCTCGGCCCCGGATGGCGGGCGCGACGGCTCCATAGGGATCGCCCTGCCGTCGGCCATCGCTCCGGGCAGTTTCTGCGCCGCCTCTTTCGCGGCATCCTGCTTGGCGGTTTCCTTGGCTTCTCCTTTAGCGTCGCCTTCCCTCGGCAATTCTTTCGCCGTCTCCTTCTCCTTGGACGCTTCTTTCGGCTTAGCCGCGACCGATCCCGTCACATCGGGATAATTGAACATCTCCTGCATCCAGGAGCGCTTGGCCTCGCCTGAAGCGGAGGGCATCTCCAAGGCCGTCGCCGGCGAACGCAACTGCGTCGTCGACGCCATCGGCACCGTGGTCACGACCAAGGTGCCACTGCTGCCCAGATGCTGACCGAGCGTATAGCCGCCGTCGAAGATCAGTCCGATGACCTTGAGCGCGAACAGGCAGCCGACCGCGATCAATACAATCGGTATCGGCCTGAATTCGCGCCACCACCGGCTCATGCCGCAACAGCCCTCACGCGCGCCCGTGCCCGCTCGGCGATGGCGTTGGCCGCCGCCACGATCGCGCGCGGATCGGGCGCCGCAGGCCGGGGCTTCTCCTCAAGCTCGCCGCCGAGCAGCCACGGCTTGGCGCCTGCGATCTGCATCAGGCGTTCGAGCACATCGGCGCCGGCATCGGTGCTCCGCTTCATTTCGACGGAAAAGTGCTCGGCCGCATGCAGGCGCTCGCCGAGTTTCTGATCGGCCTCGCGAACGACGTCCTTGAGCGCGCCGATGGCGCGTTCGGCGGTGCCGCTTGCCGCCAACAGTTCGGCAATCGTCGCCTTCATCGCCGTCTCGTCGGCCTTCAGCCGCTTGAGCTGCGCACTCAGGCGAATGCAATAGAGGATCGTGAGCAGCAGCAGGCCGGCGACGATGCTCTCGATCGCGAGCGGAAGAACATTCATCACGGCGTCTCCATCCGGGTGCTGGACTTGTCAGCCTTCTCGAACATGGCAAAGGTGGTTTGCGGCTTACGCAAGGGCTTGGCGACGCGAACCGCGACGCGGTCGCCGACGCGCCCCATGCGGCCTTCGCTCAACACGGCGTCGCCGCAGCGCACGCTCACCAGTGCGTCCGGCTTGATCTCGAGCATCAGGGTGTCGCCGACTTCGAGATTCATCATGCGCTGAAGCGGCAGCTTGGCTTCGTAAAGCACGGCGTCCACCGCGATCTCGGCCTGTCCGATCTCGGTGGCGAGATGGCCCTCCCAGATCGGGTCGCGGCCGAACTTCTCGCCCATGAACATCTGCAGCAGCACGTCGCGGATCGGCTCGATCGTCGCATAAGGCAGCAGCAGCTCAAGCTCGCCGCCGCGGTCCTCCATGTCGATGCGAAGCCGTACCAGGATCGCAGCGTTGGCCGGACGGGAGATCGCGGCAAAGCGCGGGTTGGTCTCCATCCGGTCGATGTTGAACTTGACCGGCGACAGCGGCTTGAACGCGAGCTCCGCGTCGGCCAGCACGACCTCGATCATCCGCTTGACGAGATTGGACTCGATGGTGGTGTAGGGGCGCCCCTCGATCCGCACCGCGGTCTGGCCGCGCCGGCCGCCGAGCAGCACGTCGATGATGGAATAAATCAGGCTGGAGCTGATGGTCACCAAGCCGAAATTGTCCCACTCCTCCGCCTTGAACACCGAAAGGATGGCCGGCAACGGAATGGAATTGAGGTAGTCGCCGAAGCGCACCGAGGTGATGCGGTCGAGCGAGACTTCGACGTTGTCGGAGGTGAAGTTTCGCAGGCTCGTCGTCATCAACCGCACCAGCCGGTCGAAGACGATCTCGAGCATCGGCAGACGCTCGTAGGAAACCATCGCCGAATCGATGATCGCCCGGATGCCCGAATTGTCGTTCAGCGAGATGTCGGCCAGGCTGAAGCCGAGCAGGCTGTCGATCTCGTCCTGGGAGAGCACGCGCTCGGTGCCGTTCTTGGCCCCGCCGCCTTGCCCGAACTTTCCGCGCTCCTCGACCGAGGCCATCCATTGCGCGGGTTGCTCTTCGCCACGGACCTCAAGGTCTTCGGGCGCCGGAGCGGCCGCAAGCGTGTTGGCGGCGTCGGCGTCGAGCGCGAGCCCCCATTCGGCGGCGAGCGCGTCCTGCCCGATCTGGTCTGTTGTTGGTTGCGACATGTTGCGTCAGGCCGTCACTGCACCACGATTTCCTTGAACAGCACCGCATTGACATGGCTCGGCGCGATCGCGGCGTTGACGCGGCGCGTCAACTCTTCCTTAAGCCGATAAAGCCCCGCCGAGCCGTCGAGAT
>JAFKKQ010000416.1 GCA_017304505.1 Hyphomicrobiales bacterium
ACGAACAGCGGATCGTCGAAATAACGACGCAGCCGCGCCAGCGTCTTGCTGAGCGCCGGCTGCGTCACGCCGAGAACACGCGCCGCCTTTGTCAGGCTGCGCTCACGCAGCAGCACGTCGAACACCCGCAAATGATGCAGGTCGAGCTCGTTTTCATAACCCGATGGAATGCTAATCATATCCATGCATGAATAGTATACGGTCGCGAGCCGGCATAGGCTACCCGCACCATGACCGCCCGCCCGACCGCAGACGGCTCAGTGTTCGCACCGGCACCCGCTGGGTTGCACGGCGAGGCGGTCGAGTCAGTGTCGGCGTCCGAATTCCGCGCGGCGCTGCCAGGCTTCGCCACCGCGATCTCCATCATCGCCACCAACGGCCCCGCCGGCGTCGCCGGCATGACCTGCTCGGCGGTCAGCGTGGCGAGCGACACACCGGCCACGATGATTGCCTGTGTCAGCCGCCGCAGTGCGGCGAACACCGTCATCAAAACCAACGGCGTGCTCTGCATCAACTGCCTGCCGGCGACGCGGATGGAACTGTCGCAGCTTTTCGCCGGCGTCGGACAAGTGCCGATGGCCGAGCGTTTCGCCACCGGACATTGGTCCGTGCTGGCGACTGGCGCGCCGGTCCTGAGGGACGCGCTGGCCGCGTTCGATTGCGAGCTGATGGATGCGCACGAGGTCGGCACGCACACCGTTCTCGTCGCGCGCGTCGTGGCCACCGCACACACCGCAACGGCCGAACCTCTCGTCTATCACCGGCAACAATACGCAACCACGAGGGCCCTATGAGCACCGGAACACCTCTGCAAAGCTGCGGCAGCCGCCCCGCGCTGCGAACGGTCCTGCGCACGGGCAAACATTACCTGGACTCGCTGAACGACGGCCGCGTGGTGTGGGTCGGCAATGAGAAGATCGACAATGTCGCCACCCACCCGCTGACGCGCGACTACGCCGCGCGCACCGCGGAGTTCTTCGACCTGCACCGGCGCAAGGACCTGCAGGACCAGCTCACCTTCGTCGACGAGGAGAGCGTGCGGCGGTCGATGATGTGGTTCCAGCACCGCGACAAGGAGCAACTCGTCCGCAAGCGCAAGTATCTCGAACTCATCATGCGGCATTTCGTGGCCGCATCGTGCCCGCGCACGCCCGACTCGCAGAACTACATGCTGGTGACCTACATCGACGACCCCGAACCGTGGGAAAAAGCCGCTATCGGCGCCGACGGCCGCGGTCTTGCGGACAACATCCGCAACTTCTGGCGCTACGCGATGGAGCACGATCTGGTGGTCGCGCCACACTTCGTCGACCCTCAGGCCGACCGCTCCGATCCCAACGCGCACGCCACCTCGCCGGCGCTGCGGATCGTCTCGACCAACGACGAGGGTATTCTCGTCAACGGCGTGAAGTCGATCGGCACCGCCACCGCCTTCGGCGACTTCCTGCATCTCGGCGTGTTCTTCCGGCCGGGCGCCAAGGGCGACCAGATCATTTACGGCGTCTGCCCGATCAACCTTCCCGGCATCACCATTGTCTGCCGCGAGAGCCTGGTGGAGACGGATCCGATCGAGCATCCGTTGTCCTCACAGGGCGACGAGCTTGACGCCACGGTGATGTTCGACAACGTGTTGATCCCGTGGAAATACGTATTCCACATCGGCAACCCCGACCACGCCAAGCTTTACCCGCAGCGCGTGTTCGATTGGGGCCACTACTATGCGCTGGTGCGCCAGGCGGTGCGGGCGGAACTGCTCGCCGGCCTCGCCATCCTGATGTGCGAGCATCTCGGCACCAGCAAGATCGAGGCGGTGCAAGCGCGCCTCGCCAAGCTGGTGGCGTTCCAGCAAACCACCTTTGCCCATGTCCTCGCCGCGGAGGACCAGGGCTTCTACACCCCTGGCGGGCTGTTCAAGCCGGACATCCAGCTCTTCAACTGGGGCCGCGTCTACTTCCTGCAGAACTTCGGCCAAATGGTCGATGAGTTGATCGACCTTTGCGGCCGCAGCGCCATCATGTTCCCCACCGAGAAGCAATGGCAGAACCCAGCGATGCGGCCGTGGCTCGAAAAGCTGAACAAGGGCGCGACGGGAGAGGCTTACGATCGCATCAAGATTGCCCGGGTGATCCGCGACCTTTATCTGACGGATTGGGGCAGCCGCTTGTTTATGTTCGAGAATTTCAACGGCACCCCGCTGCAGACGCTGCTATCGTTGACCATGAAGCGGGCGGAATTCACCGGCTCGGGGCCGTTCGCGGAATTCGCCCGCAACGTCTGTGGCATCGAGGCCAAGAGCGCAATGACGGAGTACAAAGCCACCGCGGATTATGCCAAAGCTCAAGACACGGGCCGCCGCGCCGTCAACATCCCGGCGGCTGTATGAGACGGATCGGATCGATGGTGTCCACTGCGGCGTTCGATCGTAACCGCAATGCAACAACGCAATAGAGAAGGCTAAGGAGAAACATCATGGCCAAGCAACGGATCAGCTACGTCCCGC
>JAFKKQ010000417.1 GCA_017304505.1 Hyphomicrobiales bacterium
GCCACGCCGATGTTCCGTCGCGTCCGCGACTTTCACTTCGCGGCGGGGCGGTGACGATGACGAAGTCTCCTGCCGAATTGCTCGGGCCCGACCGCCCGCTGACGTTCGCGAACGTGGCCGATGGGGCGGAAGGACTGGTCATTGCCGATCTGGCACGCGCGGTCGCGGCGCGAACGGGAGCGCCGGCCACAAGCGCGCTGGTGATTTGCCGCGACGGCCCGCGGATGGCGGCGCTGGCGCGCGCACTGGCGTTCTTCGCACCGAAGATCGAGACGCTGCAATTCCCGGCTTGGGACTGCCTGCCTTACGACCGCGTGTCGCCGCATGCCACGATTGTCGCGCAGCGCATGACCGTGTTGTCGCGCCTCGCGCGCATCAAGGGGCGCGACAAGCCGGCCGTCGTTCTCACCACTGTCAATGCCGCTTTGCAGCGTGTTCCGGCTCGCGAACTGATCGGCAAGCAGGCGCTGTCCGCCGCACCGGGCAATGTGCTCGGCATGGAGGGCGTGATCCGCTGGCTCGAACTCAACGGCTTCATCCGGACCTCGACCGTGCGCGAACCGGGCGAATATGCCGTGCGCGGCGGCATCCTCGACCTGTTTCCGCCGGGCATGGATCTGCCGGTCCGACTCGATTTCTTTGGCGATACGCTGGAGACCATCCGCAGCTTCGACGCCGAAACGCAGCGCACCGTCATGGACATGCGCGCGCTTGATCTCGTTCCCGTCGCAGAATTCCAACTTACCACCGACACGATCCGAAAATTCCGCACCGGCTATGTCGCCACGTTCGGCGCAGCAAGCCCCGACGATTTGCTCTACGAGGCCGTGAGCGAGGGCCGCCGTCATCCGGGCATGGAGCACTGGCTGCCGCTGTTCCATGACCGCATGGATACGCTGTTCGATTACGTTCCCGGCGCGCCGGTGATCCTCGAAAACCTCGCCGACGACGCGGCCCGCGAGCGGCTGTCGCAGATCGCGGACTATTACGAGGCCCGCAAGGACGCGCTCGCCGACGAGGGCGGCGTTCCCTACAAGCCGCTGCCGCCGGACCGGCTTTATCTGCCGGAAGCCGAATGGGGAGAACGGCTCAAGACGGCTGCGGTCGCGCGGCTCACGCCGTTTGCGGTGCCGGAGCAGGGCGGCACGGTCGTGGATATCGGTGCGCATGGCGGTCGTAACTTTGCCGCCGAGCGCAACGAGAACGCGGCGACCGTGTTCGACGCCGTGACCCGGCACGTCGAGGTATTGCAGTCCGGCGGCCGGCGCATCGTCATCGCGCTGTGGAGCGATGGCGCGCGCGAGCGCATGAGCCATGTGCTTCGCGAACATGGGTTGCACAACCTTTCCAGCGTCGGCTCCTGGCCGGAGGCTCTGGCGTTGTCGAAGCCGCAGGTCGCGCTTGCGGTGCTGGGCCTGGAGTCGGGGTTCGAGACGGCCGAAGTGGCGGTCATCGGCGAGCAGGACATCCTGGGCGATCGCTTGGTCCGCCCGCGGCGCGCCAGCAAGCGCGCCGAGAATTTCATCGCCGAGGTGACGAGCCTGTCGGCCGGCGATCTGGTCGTGCACGTCGATCATGGCATCGGCCGCTTCATCGGCCTGCAGACCATCGAGGCGGCGGGCGCGCCGCACGACTGCCTGGAAATCCACTATGCCGACGGCGCCAAGCTCTATCTGCCCGTCGAGAACATCGAACTGTTGTCGCGTTACGGCTCGGAGGATACCGGCGTCGAACTGGACCGTCTCGGCGGCACCGGATGGCAGACGCGCAAGGCGCGGTTGAAGAACCGCATTCGCGAGATCGCCCATGAACTGATCAAGGTGGCGGCAGAGCGCAAGCTGCGCGAGGCGCCGCGGCTGACCGCGGCGACCGGCGCTGCGGACGAATTTGCGGCCGGCTTTCCCTATGAGGAAACCGAGGATCAGCAGGCCGCGATCGATGCCACCCTGGACGATCTCGGTGCCGGCCGCCCGATGGACCGGCTGATCTGCGGTGACGTAGGCTTCGGCAAGACCGAGGTGGCGTTGCGCGCCGCGTTCAATACGGTGATGGGCGGCAAGCAGGTCGCGGTGGTCGTGCCGACGACGCTGCTGGCGCGCCAGCACGCCAAGACCTTTGCTGAGCGCTTCCGCGGCTTTCCCGTGAACGTCGGCCAAGCGTCGCGGCTGGTTTCGTCGGCCGAACTGAACCGCGTGAAGAAGGGCATCGCCGATGGCTCCGTCGACATCGTGGTCGGCACCCACGCGCTGCTCGGCAAGTCGATCAAGTTCAAGGATCTGGGCCTGGTTATCGTCGACGAGGAGCAGCACTTTGGCGTGGCGCACAAGGAGCGGCTGAAGACGCTGCGCGCCGAGGTTCATGTGTTGACGCTGACGGCGACGCCGATCCCGCGCACCTTGCAGCTCGCGCTGACCGGCGTGCGCGACCTTTCGATCATCGCTTCGCCGCCGGTCGACCGCTTGGCCGTTCGCACGTTCGTGTCGCCGTTCGATCCACTGGTGCGCGAGCGCTATCGTGGCGGGCAGTCGTTCTACGTTTGCCCGCGCATCGAGGACCTGGCCGCGCAGAAGGAATTTCTCGACAAGCACGTGCCTGAGGTGCGCGTCACCGTCGCCCACGGCCAGATGCCGTCGCAGGTGCTGGAGGACATCATGTCGGCCTTCTACGAAGGCAAGTACGACGTGTTGCTCTCGACCACCATCGTGGAATCCGGGCTCGACATCCCGACCGCCAACACGCTGATCGTGCATCGCGCCGATATGTTTGGGCTGGCGCAACTCTATCAATTGCGGGGGCGGGTGGGGCGCTCGAAGCTGCGCGCCTATGCGCTGTTCACGCTGCCGGAGAAAAAGAAGATCACGGCGCAGGCCGAGCGGCGCCTCAAGGTCTTGCAATCGCTCGACACGTTGGGCGCAGGATTCCAACTCGCCTCGCACGATCTCGACATCCGCGGCGCGGGCAATCTCCTGGGCGACGAGCAGTCCGGCCATATCAAGGAAGTCGGCTTCGAGCTTTACCAGCAGATGCTGGAGGAGGCGGTGACGAGCCTGAAGGCCGGCATCGCCGCGCCGGTCGAGGACCGCTGGTCGCCGCAGATCACCATCGGCACGCCGGTGCTGATCCCGGAGGAATACGTCGCCGATCTTTCGGTGCGGCTTGCGCTCTATCGCCGCCTGGCGGACCTCGAGGACGAACAGGAGATCGAAGCCTTCGGTGCGGAACTGGTCGACCGCTTCGGCAAGCTGCCGGAGGAGGTCGAGCACCTGCTCAAGATCGTCGCCATCAAGGCGCTGTGCCGCCGCGCCAACGTGGAGAAGATCGAGACCGGCCCGAAGGGCGCGGTGTTGTCGTTCCGCGATAACACCTTCGCCAATCCGGAAGGGTTGATCGCCTTTATCAACAAGCAGGGCGCGTCGGCCAAGGTTCGCCCGGATATGAAGGTTGTGTTGTTCTATGACTGGGAGAAGCCCGCCCAGCGGCTGCACGGAACCACGGCCGTGCTGCGCAATCTGGTGCGGATCG
>JAFKKQ010000418.1 GCA_017304505.1 Hyphomicrobiales bacterium
ACGCCGATCGCATGCGTGGCCAGCGCCATCATCCCCATGATCAGCAAAATTGCGGTGATGACGGCAAAGTCGCTGATAAAAGTGTCGTTGACCCAGCGGATGAACAGTGACACCAGGCGCCGGCCGAGGGTAAGGCTGAACGCCATGAAGGCCAGCGTGCCGATGACGCTCTTGGCGATGCTCACGGGATCGACATGACCTTGCAAGGCAAGGCCGAAGATCACCGCGATGATGATCCATCCGATCGTATCGTCGACGATGGCGGATCCAAGGATCACCTGGCCGACGGTGCGCCGCAGGAAATTCATCTCACGCACGACCGTAGCGACGATCTTCACCGACGCAATCGATAGGGCCGTGCCAAGGAACAGCGATGTGATCAGCCGCTTGCTTGGGTCCGGGATCATGGCATCCGGCAGGAACTCGCCGAGCGCGAAGCCGCACGCGAACGGCACGATGATGCCGAACACCGAGGCAGAAATGGACGCGCGGCTGCTTTGCCTGACCAGCTTGAGATCGGTCTCCATGCCGGTGAGCAACAGGATCAGCAGGACGCCGAACTGGGCGACGGCGTCGAGCATCGCCTTCTGCTCTTTGGCGGCGGGGAAAAGGGCGTGCTGCAGATCGGGAAAAAGCGCTCCGAGGATAGACGGCCCGAGCACCAGGCCGGCCATGAGTTGCCCCATCACCGCCGGCTGTTTCATCCGCAGCAAAGCTTCGCCCAGCAGCCGGCCGACGAGGATCAGCAGGACAAGCTGGATGATAAAAATCGCTTCGGAGGGGGCATGCGGGGGCTGCTCGGCCGCCTGTGCCGCAGTGCCGAGCCACAACAACAGGACGGATGTCGCGAGGGTTCGGCTGAAGATTGCGAGCATGAGGCGGAATTCGGCTGCCTTGGGCCATTTTCAACCCCAAATTGGGCCGGCCGGGAGGGGTTAGGGGCCCGGAAGCACAATCAACGGAAACGGTGGAGTTGGGTTCCAATAAATGCAATTGCAAATTATTCGCAACTAACGTACCGTCATAGGATCGAACTCAAAATCTTGTCGGTTCATTACTGATGCTCGTGTCGCCCTCCCCAACAGAAGGGGTCTCCACCCCTCCCGTCGAGCCTGATGGCTGGCGCTACGAGCGCAAACGTCCGTCGCTTGCGGAAGTTTTCGGCACCATCAGCACGCGGCCGACCGGCTCGTTCTGGCGCAAGCTCGCGTCGTTCCTTGGGCCGGGATACCTCGTCGCTGTCGGCTACATGGACCCCGGCAATTGGGCGACGTCGCTCGCGGGCGGTTCGAAGTTCGGCTACGCGCTGCTCACGATTGCGCTTCTGTCCAATCTGATGGCGATCCTGTTGCAGGCGCTGTGCGCGCGGCTGGGCATCGGGGCCGGTCGCGATCTGGCGCAGGCCTGCCGCGACGCCTTTCCGCGCGCCATTGCGTGGCCGCTCTGGCTGCTGGCGGAACTGGCGATCTGCGCGACGGATCTGGCGGAAGTCATCGGCACCGCAATCGGGCTCAACCTGCTGTTCGGCATTCCGCTCGAACTTGGCGTGCTGATCACAGCGCTCGATGTGTTTATCATCCTGTGGATGCAGAACATGGGCTTTCGTTGGATCGAAGCCTTCGTTGTCACCTTGCTCGGCGTGATCACCGTATGTTTTGGCATTCAGATCGCGATGGCCGATCCCGACTGGGGCGCGGTGATCAAGGGCTTTGCCCCGACCACTGAAATCGTTACCAACCCCGATATGCTCTACCTGGCGCTGGGCATCCTGGGCGCGACAGTGATGCCGCACAATCTCTATCTGCATTCCGGCGTGGTGCAGACGCGCCGTTACGGCAGCAGCGTTGCAGACCGTCGCGAGGCGATCAACTTCGCAACTCTGGATTCAACGATCGCGTTGATGTTTGCGCTGCTGATCAACGCCTCGATCCTGATCCTCGCCGCGGCAACCTTCAACAAAGTCGGCAAGACAGATGTGGCGGAGTTGGGTGAGGCTCACTCGTTCCTTGCACCATTGTTGGGCTCGACAATCGCCCCGACCTTGTTTGGCGTCGCGCTGTTATGTTGCGGCCTCAACTCGACGGTCACGGCCACGTTGTCCGGTCAGATCGTGATGGAAGGCTTTCTTGACATCCGTCTGCCGTCCTGGGCGCGGCGGTTGGTCACGCGATCGATCGCCATCGTGCCGGCCGCCATCGTCACCATTTGGTATGGTGAAAAGGGAACGGCCGAACTCCTGATCCTGAGCCAGGTCGTTCTGAGCCTGCAACTGCCGTTCGCGGTGGTGCCGCTGGTCATGTTCACGGCGGATCGGCGCAAGATGGGCGAACTCGTTGCGCCCCGGTGGGTGACGGCGTTCGCGGTGCTGACGGCTGTCATCATCATCGCGTTAAAGATCAAGCTTATTATCGATTTCCTGGTCGCCGGGCAGACGTAGGGGGCAATGTGACTGTTAAAGGAAAGGCTGTTTCGCCGCGCGCGAGACGGCGACAGG
>JAFKKQ010000419.1 GCA_017304505.1 Hyphomicrobiales bacterium
TTCGAGCTTTTCCAGCGCTATGATCAGCATATCGACCGGGCGCGTGCCGATGGCACAGCCGCCCGGCATCGACACCCGCGCCTCGCCCATGCGGGCGAGCAAGGGGGCGATCACCCAGAAGCTCGCCCGCATCTTGGAAACCAGGTCATAGGGTGCGGTGGTGTCGACGATGCGCGATGCGGCAATATGCAGCGTATGCCCGTTCTGCTGCGATTCCCCCGGTCGCTTGCCGGGCACCATCATGTCGACGCCGTGGTTGGACAGGATGCGCTGCAGCAGGCTGACGTCGGCGAGACGGGGGACGTTGTCGAGGATGACCGTCTGATCCGTGAGCATGCTCGCGATCATCAGCGGCAGCGTGGCGTTCTTGGCGCCTGAAATCGGGATCGAGCCGTTCAGTGCCCGCCCGCCAACGATGCGAATGCGATCCATGCCCCCCAACCCTGCCCGACCTCGGGCCGCTTGCCGCGGCGACAGGCCAGAATGGCCCAAGCCCATATAGTGATCTAGCCCTTGGGCTTGTCCGGCACAAATCCGGCGGAATCTTGAGGCGAACGGGCGCTTTCCACCTCCGAACGGACCCGGGCCTGCGACTTCCGCCGCTTCAGGTTTTCCCGCAAAGCCGCACGCAGCCGCTCGGCCCGCCCGCTATCGCCTTTTCGGCCGGGCCCGCCGTCTTTCTTTCCCGTTTCGTTGTGCACCATGCCGTTATCGATAGGTCGGCCCCACCCCGCCGGCAAGCCGATCGGCAAGGGGAGGATCGGTTGAGACGGCTCGACATCCGCGCGGCGATCGGATATTCGCTGCCATCCTCATCCATGCTGCCGTAGCTCAGTGGTAGAGCACTCCCTTGGTAAGGGAGAGGTCGAAAGTTCAATCCTTTCCGGCAGCACCACCCGCATCTTCCATCCTCCTCAATATCCGTGGCACCCTGCCCCAAAACAAAGGGAGGATGCCGAATGTCTCGTATTGTCGTTGCACTGTTGATCGCCGTTGCCACCCTGGCCGGCCGGCCCACGTTCGCACAGAACTGGCCGGACCATCCGATCCGCCTCATTGTCGGCTTCGGGGCCGGCGGCGGCACCGACATCGCCGCCCGCATCATCGCCGATCCGCTGTCCGCAGAGCTTGGGCAGCCGGTGGTCGTCGAGAACCGGCCCGGCGCCGGAGGCATCACCGCGGCCAACATGGTCGCCAAGTCGCCGAAGGATGGCTACACGGCTTTGCTGATGAGCAACGCGCATGTCATCGCGCCGGTCATGTATGCGTCCATGCCCTACGACTCGGTCAAGGATTTCCAGATGCTGTCGATGATCGGCAGCGCCGGGCTGGTGCTCGTCACGCGCCCCGATTTTCCGGGAAACAACCTTCAGGACGTGATCCGCGCCATCAAGGCCAATTCCGGGAAGTTCAATTATGCCATCCCCGGCGTCGGCACCACCCAGCATTTCGCCGTCGAGCTGATGAACCAGATGATCGGCGCGAAGATGCAGCGCATTCCGTTCCGCGGCACGCCGGCGGCAACCGCCGCGTTGCTCGGCGGCCAAGTCACGATGATGATGGAACTGATCCAGACCGTGCGCGGCCAGATCGAGACCGGCGACCTCAAGGCCATCGCCGTCACGTCGCCGCAACGCTTCCCTTCGCTGCCGAACGTGCCGACCTTCGCCGAATCCGGCCTGCCGGGTTACGCCGTCACGAGCTGGTATGGCGTCGCGCTGCCGGCCGGAACGCCGAAGCCCATCGTCGACAAGATGAACGGCGCGCTGCACAAAATCCTGGCGACCGACCAGGTCCGCAGCCAGATCACCAAGGTCGGGGCCCTGCCGAAAAGCTCCACACCCGAAGAGCTGGCGCAATACATTACGACCGAGATCGCGCGCTGGAAGAAGGTGCGCGAGGCCGCCGGAATCGAGCAGATCAAATAGACGGCTTGACGCGGCCGCGGCGGAGCGTCACTCCGCCGCTGCAAGCCCCTTCTGCACGTTGCGCTTGAGGCGCTCGATCGCAAAATCGGTCGACATGATGTCGCCGAACGTCAAATAGAAATTGGCGAGCGCGGCGTTGTGGTCCTCGTCGGTAACCGCGGCGTTGCCGTCCGTGATCATGACGACCTTGTAGTTCAGCATCATGGCGTCGCGCGCCGTCGATTCACAGCACACATTGGTCACCGTCCCGGTGATGAGCAGCGTATCCAATCCGCGGGCCTGCAACACCGCAGCCAAATCGGACGACCCCTGGATGAATGCGCTGTAGCGCATTTTCTCGACAATCAAGTCGGCCGCTTCAACCTTGAGATCGGGCCAAAGATCATAGCCCTTGCCGCCGACCGACAATGAGCGCTTTCGCTTTTCGGCGCCCTTCGAGCCAACCATGTCGTACAGGGTGGACCAGCTTGTCAGCGTTTCATCGGTATAGGCGGTCTGAATCCAGACGACCGTGCCGCCGGTCGCCCGCACGGCCTGCGCCAGCCGGTTGATGTTGGGCACGATCGACCAACGCGGTCTTGGCCGGATTGAGGTCGTCGAAGATATGCTCGCGGCCGCGACGGGCCACCACCCGGTCGATTACAGACTGTGGAATGGCAATCCTGTGCATCGCGACCCCTCCCAAGCTGAATTGTCGGCTCACAATGGCGGCCGAGTCGGACGAAGGCAACCGCCAAGCGCACCGTAACGCCACTCCCCGGATTGCGTGGCGGGGACAGGTCGCGCGGAGTTGATCTGGAACAAAGACGAGGTGGCGGCCGGCCGCCAATTATCGCCTCGACAAGCAGCGTGGAAGCCTTCTAATAAGGGAGGCGCCGGGGCGCCGCCAAACTGAAAAATTGGCTGGGAGAGGCCTGAATTCCCATGAAATATGATGTGTTTTTCGCGGACGCCCTGAACCGACTGCGGGACGAGCGCCGGTACCGGGTTTTTGCGGACCTCGAGCGCGTGGCGGGCCGTTTTCCCCATGCGGTCTGGCATACGCCCCAGGGTGCCCGCGACGTCGTGATCTGGTGCTCCAATGACTACCTGGGTATGGGCCAGCATCCCAAGGTCATCGGCGCGATGGTCGAGACGGCGACCCGCATGGGAACCGGCGCAGGCGGCACCCGCAACATCGCCGGCACCAACCACCCCCTGGTCGAGCTGGAGCGTGAGCTCGCCGACCTGCACGGCAAAGCGGCCGCCCTCGTCTTCACCTCGGGCTACGTGTCGAACCAGACCGGGATTTCGACAATCGCCAAGCTGATCCCGAATTGTTTGATCCTGTCCGACGCCTATAACCACAATTCGATGATCGAAGGCATCCGCCAGGCCGGCTGCGAGAAGATCATCTTCCGCCACAACGACCTCGCCCATCTGGAAGAGTTGCTGCAGGCGGCCGGATCCCGGCCGAAGCTGATCGCCTTCGAGAGCATCTATTCGATGGACGGCGACGTCGCGCCGATCCACGCGATCTGCAATCTCGCCGAACGCTACGACGCCATGACCTACATCGACGAGGTGCACGCGGTCGGCATGTACGGCCCGCGCGGCGGCGGCGTTTCCGAGCGCGAGGGCGCGATGCACCGCATCGACGTCATCGAAGGCACGCTCGGCAAGGCGTTCGGCAGCCTGGGCGGTTACATTGCAGCAAGCGCCGAGGTCTGCGACGCGGTGCGTTCCTACGCGCCCGGTTTCATCTTCACCACCGCGCTGCCGCCGGCAGTGTGCGCGGCCACCGTCGCGGCCGTCCGCCACCTCAAGGCATCGACCTGGGAGCGTGAGCGCCACCAGGAGCGCGCCGCGCGGGTGAAGTCGGTGCTAACCGCCGCAGGCTTGCCGGTGATGGATACGCCGACGCACATTGTGCCGGTGATGGTCGGAGATCCGGAGAAGTGCAAGGCGGCAAGCGACCTGCTGCT
>JAFKKQ010000248.1 GCA_017304505.1 Hyphomicrobiales bacterium
GTCGTGAGGACCTTGCCCAGGTTCAACTGGCCGGTGTCCTGCGAGAACACCGCCACGTCGGTGAACGTCCCGCCGACATCGGCGGCGACTCTGAGCGTGTGGGGATGGGATGGCTCCGGCTGCAACAGTTCCTCCGTTGGATCGCTGCTGTCGAACGTCTGTCGTCGGGATCGTATGACGACGCTCGACATCGGATTCTGACACACCGGCTCGGTCGGGACCAATTCCATTTGGTCCGTGGCTCATAACCGCGTCAGGCGCAGACGGTCTTGAAACGCGAGACAAGTCTGGCGCGGCGCAACCGAACACGCCTCGCGCACCACTCCGGTGTTGTTTCAACGGGAGGAACGACCGGCTCTCCCATCGCAGCCGTAGCGCTTTTCGATCATCGCCATGAGCTTTGCAGCCGCCGTGGACAGGGTCCGATCTTCGCGCCAGGTCAGCCCGATCGGGCGGGTCGTGAACTCCGAGTCCAGTTCGATGGTCTTGAGCAGGCCGTTGTTTCCGTCCGAGTTGACGGACATCCTGGACACCAGGGCGACATAATCCGCGGCTTCGATCGCGGCTTTGATGAATTGCACCGAACTGCATTCGATGACGGGTTGAGGCAACGGGAGACCTTCCGCCTCGAAGGCCAGTTTCAACCGTTGACGATGAAGGTTGCCATCGGGAGGAAGAACCCACGGATACTTGGCCACATCTTGCACAGAGACATGACTCAATCGGGCGATGGGGTGCTTCTCGCGCACGACGATGACAAGACGGTCGTTGAACAGAAAGCGTTGCCGGCAGCCGCCCGGTACAACCTCGTTGGCGGTGAAGGTGACTGCAAAATCCAGTCGCCCATCCTGGACTTTCTGGATCAGTGCCGGCGAAAGATCGGTTGCCACGCGCACCAGGATCTTTGGGCGTTCTTTGGTGAGTTCGGCAATGGCGTTCGGCAAAACCTCGGGAGCGATGATCGGAGGTGCGCCGACCTCCACGATCCCGCTCAAGCCGGATTTCAGCGACTGCAGATTGGAGCGCAAATGGTGAATGCCGATGCCGACCGCTTGCGCATGGGTCCGCAGGCATTCGCCATAAACGGTCGGCGTCATGCCGCGCGATGTCCGTTCGAACAGTTTGACCTGAAGTTCGTCTTCGAGGCGCCGTAAGCTCTTGGTCAGCGCAGGTTGCGACACCCGCAAGGCCTCCGCGGCCTTGCCGATGCTGCCTTTTTCGAAAATCGCCAGGGCATTGCTCAATTGACGGATATCCATTGGGTTTCCCTCGGAGTTATGAGTTTTGTGATAATCATAACCAAAAGGGAATGGGCGTCTCAAGGGCGGCCTGTCGTTTGCCCGAGCCCCATCCGCCCAAGCCCTATCCGACAAAGGCTCGGACGCTCGGGACTTGGAGGCTTCGGGTGGCCGGTTGGTTATGGCGAGTGGACAAAATTCTATTGTCGGAGGGCCCCTCTGTTTTGCGAAAGTGGGACGCGGGAGCGAGGGCGCTGCGCTTGAAGTTCGCTCCGGTCAGGGAGGTGCCTCATGGTCCGGCCGATAACAATAATTCTGCTCATCCTTGGGTTGGTTGGTTCGGCTTCAGCCCAAACCGATCCTGCCGCGGCACGATGGCCTGATCGGCCGGTCCGGTTCATTGTTCCCTTTCCGGCGGGTGCTGCGACCGATGTCGTCGCGCGCATCGTCGCGCAACGGATCGGGAACCGTCTTGGGCAGACGTTTGTGGTTGAGAACCGCGTCGGCGCCAGCGGCACTCTTGGTGCGGACGCGGTCGCGAAAGCCGCCCCCGACGGCTACACGATCGGGTTTGCGACGGCGACGACGCATCCGATTGCGGCCAGCCTCAGCCCCAATCTTTCCTACGATCCGGTCAAGGACTTCAGCCCCGTTTCGATGCTCGGGACCACGCCGTACTCGCTGGTTGCCTGGAAAGGGTTGCCGGTCAAAACCGTCGCCGACCTGATCGCTTACGCCAAAGCACATCCGGGCAAGGTGGCTTACTCATCGGTCGGGCCGTCCAGTCTTGCCCATCTGGCGGCGCAACTGTTCGCAACGACAACAGGGGTCAAGTTCACCCATGTCCCGTATCGGAGCGCGAGCCAGGCGGTGTTCGATCTGATGGATGGACGAATCCAAATCCAGTTTGGTTTGGTTGCCGCGAGTCTTTCTGCGGTGCGCGATGGCAAGCTGACGGCCCTTGCGGTGACCAGCCCTCATCGCATCCCCGATCTGCCGAACGTCCCAACCGTTGCCGAATCCGGCCTGCCGGGTTACGAGGCGGCGCTTTGGACGGCTGTCGTGATGCCCGCCGGTGTGTCTCCCGTCATCGTGGGGCGGCTTCAGAAAGCGATCGCGGATACACTGAAAGACCCCGACATCGCGGAGGGGTTGCGCGCCAAGGGCTTCATTGCGGAATCGAGCACACCGGAACAATTGCGCGAGCGGATCAAGCAGGACATCAAGAAGTGGCACGATCTCGCAATCAAGGCGCATCTCGAGATCCGGTAGACGAAAAGCAGCATTCAAACGCAATCTGTGGGTCGAAGGTTGGCAATGGCGTATCGCTTGGGCGTCGATATTGGCGGAACATTCACCGATCTGGTCATCCAAAGCGAAACGGGCCGCATCCACACGCTCAAGGTCCCTTCGACGCCTGACGATCCTTCGCAAGCCGTTCTGAATGCGATCGGGCTTGCGGCGGCCGAGGGGATCGGCGTCACGCTGTCGGATGTGTCCCAGTTCATCCACAGCACCACGATCGCCTCCAACACCATCCTGCAGGCGAACGGCGCACGCACCGGCCTGCTGGTCACGGAGGGCTTCCGCGACCTTCTCGATATCCGGCGTCACAAACGTTACGCGCTGTTCGATGCGGCGTACCGCAAATTGCCGCCGCTGATCGAGCGCCGCCTGACGTTCGGTATTCCTGAACGCATCGACGCACAGGGCGAAGTGGTGGAACCGCTTGACGAGGAGGCCGTGCGTGCGGCGCTGCGGACGCTGGCAGGCGAGGGCGTGGAGGCCATCGCGATTTGCTTCCTGTTCAGCTTTCGCAACAACAAGCATGAGGTGCGGGCCGCCGAAATCGCGCGCGAAATGCTGCCCGATTGTTTTATCTCCTATTCGAGCGCGATCTACCCGCAGTATCGCGAATACGAGCGCGCCAGCACGGCTGCGGTGAATTCCTATCTCGGGCCGAACGTATCCCGCTATGTCGATCGGTTGTCCCGCGAAGCGCGCCGGATGGGCGTTCAGGCGCCGTTGCAACTGATGCAGTCGAACGGCGGCATCATCGCCGCGGCGCAGGCGAGCACGTTCCCATGCCGGATCGTCGAATCCGGACCTGCGGCCGGCGTCATTGCTTCGAACTACTTCGGCTCGCTGGTCGGCCGCCGCAACATCATCGCCTTCGATATGGGCGGGACGACTGCAAAGGCCGGCCTGATCGAGAACGGCGAGGTCCGGATTTCTCCGGGCCAGGAGGTCGGCACCGGCATGAACATGTCGCGCCTGCTGACCGGTGGCGGCTACTTCATCGGTGCGGCGACGGTCGATCTGGCGGAGGTCGGAGCGGGCGGCGGCTCGCTGGTGCGGCTCGACGCCAACAACGTTCTGAAGGTCGGGCCTGAAAGCGCGGGAGCGGTGCCCGGACCGATCTGCTACGGCAAGGGCGGCGACCGCGTCACGGTGACCGACGCCAACGTATTGTTGAACCGGATTCCCGCCGATCACTTCCTCGGCGGCCGGATGCAACTCGATGTGAAACGCACCCGCGCAATCGCGCAGGAACAGCTTGCCGGACCGCTGGGCGTGAGCGTCGAGGAGGTGTGTGCCGCGATCGTCGAAGTCGCCAACGCCAACATGCTCAAGATGCTTCGCATCGTGTCGGTCGAGCAAGGCTATGACCCGCAGGATTTTTGCCTGATCCCGTCCGGCGGCTCGGGGCCTGTGCACGCGGTCGAACTGGCGCAGGAGCTTGGCATAACGGAGGTGATCGTGCCGCCGGCGCCGGGCCTGCTCTCGAGCCAGGGCCTGCTTTCCGCCGATGTGCGCTATGATTTTCGCCGCACCTTCGTGGCGTTTGCCGCCGACGCCGATTTGGCGGTTCTCAACACGCTTGTTGGCGAGCTGCGCGCGGAAGGAGCGCGTGCTCTATCGGAATATGCGCTGCCCGCTAGCCAAACCGAAGTCCTCGTCTCCGCGGATATGCGCTATCTCGGTCAGGCTTACGAAATCAATGTCCCGCTCTCTGCGGGAGAACTGGGAGAGGGCGAACGTACAGCGCTGATCGAGCGCTTCCACAAGGCGCACGAGCGGATTTACGGGCGGCGCCATGCCGAGGGCAGGGTGCAGTTCGTCAACATCATCCTGACGATGTTCGGGCGCGTACGCGCTCTTCAACATCCCGAGCTGCCCGCAGCAGAAGGACAGCCCAAGGCGGTCGTGCGGGCCAGGACGTGGTTCAACGGCCAGCCCAGCGACGATTGCCCTTGTTACGACAGGGACACGATCCGGGCCGGACACCAATGGCAGGGGCCGGCTGTGGTGGCGGGCGCCGATTCCACCATCGTCATTCCACCGGGCTGGTCGGCCCGCTGCGATCGCTTCGGCAACATCCTGGTCACGCGCGCGCAGGGGTAAACATGAAGAACGATAAACCCGCCAAGCTCGAAGCCTTCCGCCTCGACATTCTTTCAAGTGCGTTGACCGCGCTGACCGAGGAAATCGAGATCACGCTGCTGCGCTCGGCCTATTCGCAGGTCGTGAAAGAAGCGCAGGATGCGTCCTGCGCGATCTTCACGGCCGATGGGCGGATCGTGGCGCAGCCTGTCGTTATTCCAGGCCATCTCGGCTCCATGAAATACATGCTGGCGGCGTGCCTCGAATCCTATCCGAGCCAGACGCTGTCGCCCGGCGACGTGTTGCTGACCAACGATCCTTATCGGGGCGGCAGCCACCTGCCGGACATCGCGCTGTTCCGGCCGATCTTCTATGGCGGCCAGCTCATCGCGTTCGCCGGCTGCATCATCCACTACACCGACGTCGGCGGCATGGTTCCCGGCAGCAATCCGCAGCGCGCAACGGAATTGTACCAGGAGGGCTTGGTGATCCCTCCGGTCAAGCTGCAGGAGGCTGGCAAGCCCAACGAGACGTTGCTCGACCTGATCCGCGCCAACGTGCGCAACCCGCACATGTTCTTCGGCGACCTGAACGCGCAGGAGGCGGCGCTGGTGACGGGCGAGCGGCGCGTGCATCAGCTCGTCGAGCGCTTCGGCCCGGACAACATTCGCGAGGCCATGCAGACGCTGATCGACAACACGGCGCGCAAGGCCAAGGCCGAGGTCGCCGCCATCCGGCGCGGCAGCTACACCTTCGAAGATTTCATGGATCACGACGGCATCGATCTGGCTCGGCCGGTCGGCATCCGTGTCCGGCTCGATGTTCTCGAGGACCGGCTGCGGTTCGATTTCACCGGCACCGATCCGCAAGTGAAAGGGCCGCTGAACGCGCCGTTGTCCAAGACCTGGACAACCGTGTTCTATTGCGTGATGTGCGCGCTGTCCGATGAGATTTCGTTCAACGACGGCCTCGCCAGCATCATCGAGATCCACGTGCCCGAGGGCACGCTGCTCAATCCGCACCATCCGGCCCCGGTCAACGCCCGCTCGATCACGGTCAACCGCGTGGCCGATGTGGTGCTTGGGGCGCTGGCCTTCGCTGTGCCGGACCGGATCGGCGCGCAAGCCTGCGGTGTTCCGACCGGCGTGTCGTTTGGCGGCGTCGATCCGCGCACCGGCCGCAACTTCGTGTTCTACGAGAGTTATTGCGGCGGCATGGGCGCGACGCGGCACGGCGACGGCGCCGATGCGATCAGCACCGGAACGTCGAACGCCATGAACATCCCGGTCGAGGCGATCGAAATCGATTATCCGATCCGCATCCGCCGCTATGAAATGGCGCCCGGCTCGGGCGGCGGCGGCCGTTATCGCGGCGGTCTCGGCATCGTGCGCGAGTATGAAATGCTGGCTGAGAGCGCCTCGATCAACGTCCGCGGCGACCGCGCCAATTTTGCTCCCCGGGGCCTGCAGGGCGGCCTGGCCGGCGCCAAGAGTCATTATCAGTTGTTCGATGCCGAAGCCCCTCAAGGCCGCGACATTCCCAGCAAGTACAGCGGTCAGATCAAGCGTCATGAGCGCCTTCGCGTCACCACGCCCGGCGGCGGCGGATACGGCGCGCCGGGCGAGCGCGATCCGGTCCTGCGCGACAGCGATCTTCGCAACCGGAAGCTTACAGACGGATCGCATTAGCGAGTTCTGCCGGCCGAAGCGCGGCAGGTTGACCGTTCTGGACAGGCATGCAGTATTGTGGGCAGCCGTTGTAAACGGCGCGCGCGCGGCACGATGTCCGAAGGCTGAAAAGGAAAGCAAATGAGCGGGGTCAAACTTGGGGTTGGACTTTTTCCTATCGAACCGCTCCAGCGGATGTTGTCGCTGATCAAGCTTTCCGAGGAGGTCGGATTCTCCTGCGCTTATATCGGCGATTCACAGATGATATGGCGCGAGCCGTATGTTTTGCTGGGCGCTGCGGCGGTCGCGACGAAACACATCACGCTCGCGACAGGGGTGACCAACCCGGTCACCCGCGATCTCGGCGTGCTCGCCGCCGCGTGGGCGTCCCTTCACGAGATGGTGGGCGATCGCCTTCTGCTCGGCATCGGGTCGGGCGACAGCTCGGTGGAGACGCTCGGGAAGAAACCATCGACGCTGGCGAATCTCGAGCGTTCGGTCGGCATCCTGCGCGATCTGATCGGCGGCAAGACCCTGGAATCCCCGGAAACCAATTCTTCGGTTCGGCTGACCTATGCCACGCCCGGAACGCGCATTCCGGTTTATCCGGCCGTGAGCAGCCCCAAGATCCACCGCCTCGCCGGCAAGATCGGCGACGGCGCCATCGTCCTGGTCGGCGTCGATCCGCAGTTCCTCGCAGCGTCGCGGAAGCAACTCGAGGCGGGGGCCGCCGAGGCGGGCACGACGCTGAAAGACAAGGGCTTCCGGGTCGTATGCTGGACGCCATGCTCGATCCTGGATGACGGCCACGCCGCGCGCAGCGCAGTCAAGGCGCACGTCTCGCGAATCCTGAAGCGCAAGCTGCCCTTCGAACTGGACGCCGCCGCGATGGAGGTGGTGAACAAGATCCGCCAGCAGTACGAGTATTACGAGCACATGGTCGTCGGCACGGCGCACGGCGAAACCGTCCCGGACGAGATGGTCGAGCGCTTCGCCATCGCCGGCACGCCGAACGAAGCCCGCGACCAGATCGAACGGTTGGCCGCTTCGGGCCTGGTCGATGAAATCGCCATCATCCCGCACACGCAGGACCCCACCGACCGCGACCGCATCATCAAGCTGGTCGGCGAAATGATTCCGGCCGCGAGCCGCGGCCGCTAAAGACGCGGCACACGGATGCTCGGGCGAGCGTTTCAGACGGCGCTTGCCTCGAACCCGCCGGTGTCGCAGCAGCAGAAAAAGGCCCGCTTGGTCGGCGGCGGCGTCTGCCGGCTCCGTTCGGAGACGATGAATTCGCCGTCGATCAGCACGTGCGTGATGCCGGGCAGGTCGCCATGCGCGATCGCCTCGCCGAGCGTCGAGCCGGCCGAACCGGTGATGGACCCGCAGACAACGACGTCAGCCGGCCGTCCGACTTCAAGAATGCCGACATCGACGCCGTGCGCGCGCGCCGTATTGCCGGTCGCGACCGCAACCGCCTGGCCGGCGGTCAGATTGCACATCGAAGCAAAATACAGGACGTTCCGCAGCATCCCGCGCGGGATAACGCCGGTCCCGCCCGGCGTATCCGTTCCGAGCGTCAGGCGGTGAAGCTGGTCTCGTGCGATCAGGCGGGCGACAAGCCGCGACGTCGAACGGTAATTTCCAGACGAACACACCTCCAGCGCGAACGACGTGTGATCGACCACGGAGTCGATGTCCTCGTCGCTCATCGGGATCGGGCCGCCGCTGACGTGCGCGGCGATATCGGGCTGCAGCCACGACAAAATCTTGTAGCCGCAGACCACGCTCGCGCCCGAGCGCGATACGCCGCCGGTATGAACCTTCACGCGCATGCCGCGCGCATGGGCCCAGGCGACATAGTTGCGCGCCTCGGTCGTGTCGTCCTTGAACGGATAGAACAGGAACTTGACCCACTTGACGCCGGCAGCGGCCAGACGGTCGAAATGGGTTTCCGTCATCCCGGCCACCATCAGCGCCGTTCCGGCGTAGACCTTCACACCGCTCCAGCGCACACGGCCGGTGGTGGCGGCGGTGACGATCGCAAGCGAGGTCACAAGCTCCGGCGTCAGGTTATCGTAGTCGATGCCGGGAACGTGAAGCTCCCCGGCCGAAATCATGCTGGTCGTGCCGCCGTGCAGGTAGTTGCCGATCCAGCCGATGGTGTCCTGCGCCGGCGTCCATTCGCCGAGCATGGGATGCACGTGGCCGTCCACCAGGCCGGGCATGACCGCGCCGCCGGCCGCGTCCAAGATCTTGTCGGCTTTCTGCTCCGGCGGATCGATCGCGGCGATCTTGCCGTCCGCGATCAGGATGCTTTTCACCGGCGCGGTCGGTCGGGCGAGATCGCCCGTAAAGAATTCGCCGATGTTCTTGATCAGAATCGTCATCCGTCGCACTCCCGGCCCTGACACTTACACGCTGACTGGCGGCCGCCACTTCAGAATGCGATTTTCCAGCATCTTTGCCAGCGTCGTCAACAAAACCGCGATAATGCCGACGAGAACCAGCGCCGAATAGACGCGATCGGTCTGGAGCAATCCTTCCGCCGCGATGAGCTGGTAGCCGATGCCTGCGGTGGCGCCGACGAATTCGCCGATGATCGCGCCGATCAGCGCGTAGGACACGCTCAACCGCAAAGCCGCAAAGATCCACGAGAACACGGACGGGAAGACCACGATGCGGATGAGCTGGGCCGGAGTCGCGCGCATTACCCGCATGGCGTTGACGATATCCTGGTCGATGGTCTTCACGCCGAGGTAGGTGTTGTAGAACACCAGGAAGAAAACGAGCGACCAGGCCAGGAGTACCTTCGAGGCGAGGCCGATGCCGAGCCACAGCACCGTCAACGGCGCAATCGCCGGACGGGGCAGGGCATTGAAGGCGGCCATGAACGGTTCGGCGATCAGTTCCAGCGGCCGCCACATCCCGAACGCGAGGCCGGCCGCAACACCGGTGACCATGCCGATCGCAAGGCCGGCGAAGGCTTCAAACAGGGTGATGCCGACATCCTTGAGCAGGATTCCATCGGAAAAGCCCTTGTGCAGGTCGAGGACGATCCGGCTGGGGCTGGAGATGAAAAACGGATCGACCAGCCGCACACCGGAGATAAGGTCGCCGGCGGCAAACTCCCAGAACAGGAGGCATGCGCAAAGCAACAGCAAGCGGCCGACGATGACCTGGGTGCGTGTCATGCTTCCCCCCGTTTGGTCGGATCCGATTCCTCCATGAGGACGTTCCACAATTTCTGGAACAGCAGCAGGAAGGCATCCGTGCCGCGCAGCTTGGCCGCCGAGCGCGGTTCGGGAAGGTCGACCGGATAGATATCGACGATCCGGCCCGGACGGTTGGACATCACCGCCACGCGTCGCCCCAGCACCAGCGCCTCGGACAGGTCGTGGGTGATAAACAGCACCGTCAGCCGGGTCTTGTCGTTGATCCGCAGGATTTCCTCCTGCAAGGCGGTCCGGTTGAATGCGTCAAGCGCCGCGAACGGCTCATCCATGAGGATGACATCAGGCTCGTAGGCGAGGGTGCGGGCGAGCGAGACACGCTGGCGCATGCCGCCTGACAGTTCGTGCGGGTAGTGGTTTCGGAATTGCGAAAGCCCAACCAGTTCGATCAGCGGCTCCGCCTTGGCAAGGCGATCCGCTTTGCTGAGCCCGCGCAACTCGGGGCCCACCTCGACGTTGCCGAGCACGGTGCGCCAGGGCAGCAGGGCGTCCTTCTGCGGCATGTAGCCGAGCCGCACGTCCTTGGCCACCGTAAGCGAGCCGGACAGTTCCGCGCTCGGGGGCAGCAGGCCGCACAGGCTGTTGAGGAACGTCGTCTTGCCGCAGCCGCTCGGGCCGACAAGAACGACGATCTCGCCCGCTTCAACGGTCAGGTTGACGCCCTTGAGCGCAACGAGCCGGTTGGCGCCGAGGATGACCGAGAAATCCCGGGCTTCGATCAGCGCCGCCGGCTTCGCTTGCTGGGCCGATATCGTGACTTCACTCACCTCGAAGCCGCAAAGGAATTGTCGACCGATTTCGAGAACGGGATCGGTTCTTTGAATATGCCGGTTTCGACCAGGTTCTTCATGGTGACGTTGAACGTCGCTTCGTCGACGGTTGCCACGGTGGGGACACCACCCAGGTTGCGCTTCAACGCTGCCACCAGGACGTCCATGTTGCTTTCGCCGACGATGGGGGCGACGGCCTTGGCCACTTCTTCCATCGGCGTTTTATGCAGCCAATCGTAGGCCTCGTTCTGGGCGGCGAAGAACTTGCGCAGCATGTCCTTCTTGGTCTTGATCAGGTCTTCCTTGGCCAGGATGACCTCAACCATGCTGTGGGGAGAGGAAACGTACTTCTGGTGTTGCGCCGGGTCGAGGAGATCGACCACCGCATAGCCGGCGTTTTCCTTGAGCGCCATCGTCGTGCCCGGCTCCCACAGCGTAACGGTGTCGACCCGGTCGGTCTTCAACGCTGCGATGATGGCCATCATGTTGCCGAGCGGGACGATCTTGACATCGCGCGCCGCATCGAGCTTGCCGTAATGGGCGAGAAATTTCGCGAATGCCCAGCTTCCCGAACCGATGGCCGAGATGCCGATGGTGTGGCCCTTCAGGTCGGACGGCTGCTTGATCTTGCCCTTGAATTCATTGCGGCCCAACAAGGAATAGATTTCCATGTTGTGCGACATGCCGATGATCTTGACGGGCCTGTTCTGGAATTGAGCCTGCAGCGACGTGGACGACGCGAGATAACCGATGTCGATATCGCCGCTGAGCAACGTGGTCAGAACCTTGGAGCCGCCTGGAATGGCGATGCGCTCAATGTCGATGCCGTGCTTCTTGAAGATGCCTTTCTGAATGCCGGCATACATTCCGAGCTGGGCCAACGAGGTGGTGTCGCCGACCTTCACTTTGATCAAATCCTGGGCCGCCGCATTTGTTGCGGGCAGGGCCGCGAAACATACGCTGGCAAGCGAGATGGCGGCCAACAGCTTGTAACGAGTAGGGACTGAAATCTTCATGGCGTTCGACCCAACAGGTTGATGCGAAGAAACGCGGTCCTGTCTGTTGATCGCGTGCGCTGGCAGGACCGAAGCAGAAAACCCGAAAAATAGTATGATAAAGGCTCTACACCATGTCAAACGCGGCGCCGGTGATAAAGTGACGCGCATCCATGCCGCGACCTTTATCGCGCCTCGGGCGACAGACGGGCGCCCGTTGTTCATTTCAAAGGCGCGGAACCATTCGGTGATGCCGGAGCGGGCATTCCCCGTATTGCCAACCGAACGCAACCATTCTACGGAAGCGCAACCAGTCGTAGAGTTGACGCCAGGGCGCCGTCATTGAAAATCGTAGGAACACGGCGACATGGCGCTGCATGCGGAAACGGAATGCCCCGAAAGTGACATGGGCCGGACCGTATTGCATAATTGCAGGTCGAAATTGCAGATTGGAAACCCACCCGCGCCATCTCGGCGTCAACCATCGTATTGATTGCACTACGGCCGAAGCGACGAACGGTCAATTCCGGCTTTTGTGCGGGAGCAGAACTTGCTGAGGATCGGATACAAGGCTTCGGCGGAGCAGTTCGGGCCGAATGAACTGCTGGAATTTTCCTGCGCGGCCGAAGATGCCGGCTTCGACACGGTTTTTATCAGCGATCACTTTCAGCCCTGGAAGCACACCGGGGGGCACGCGCCGGCGTCGATCCCCTGGCTCGGAGCGCTCGGGGCACGCACCAAGCGGATCGTCATGGGCACCAGCGTCATGACACCGACGTTTCGCTATCATCCATCCATCGTCGCCCAGGCGTTCGCGACACTCGCCGTGATGTTCCCGGGCCGTGTTGTGCTGGGGCTGGGCAGCGGCGAGTCGCTCAACGATGTGCCGGCGCTGGGTTTCAAGTGGCCCGGATTCAAGGAGCGCACCGCCAGGCTGCTTGAATCGATTTCGCTGATGCGCCGGCTCTGGCAGGAGGAGCGGGTGACCTTCGAAGGGCAGTATTACAAGACCGAGAAGGCGACCCTTTACGACCGCCCGTCCACGCCCGTGCCGATCTATCTGGCTGCGTCGGGACCGACGGTCGCTAAAATGGCGGGGCAGATCGCCGACGGCTATATCTGCACGAGCGGCAAGGCACCCGAGCTTTACACCGAGACGCTGCTGCCGAACGTGGCCGCCGGTCTGCAGGCCGCCGGTCGCGCACCGGACGCCATCGACCGCATGATTGAGATGAAGGTGTCTTTCGATACCGATCGCCAACGCGCCCTGGAAGACACCCGGGAATGGGCGGCGCTGGCGCTGTCCGCCGAGGAAAAGGTATCGGTCGAGGACCCGATCGAAATGGAGAAGCTCGCCGATGCGCTTCCGGTCGAACGCACGGCGAAGCGCTGGATCGTTTCGACCGACGCGGACGAGCACGTCGCCCAGATCAAAGCCTATGTCGATCTCGGCTTCCGGCATCTTGTTTTCCACGCGCCGGGGCGGGACCAGAAACGTTTTCTGCGGCTTTATGGAGAGCAGGTGCTGCCGCGTTTGCGCGCATTGGGCTGATCCATGAAATCACCCGAACGGCTCACGTTGGGCGTCGTTCCCGGCATCCCGTTGATTCAGCCGGGCGACGACCTTGGCGGCATGATTGCCGAAGCGCTCGATCAATCGGGGATGACTCTCGCCGACGGCGATATTGTCGTGGTGACGCAGAAGATCGTGTCGAAAGCGCAGGGGCGTTCCGTCGAGCTTGCGGGCGTCGTGCCGTCGCCGCGCGCCTTGAAGGTGGCGGCCGCGGTCGACAAGGACGCCCGGCTGGTCGAGGTGATCCTGTCCGAATCCGTGCGCATCGTGCGCCAGCATCCGGGGGTGCTGATCGTCGAGCATCGCAATGGCTTCATCATGGCCAACGCCGGCGCCGACCGCTCCAACGTCTCCGACGCGCCGGGGAGGGACGTGGTCCTGCTGCTGCCGAATGACCCGGACGCCGCCGCGCAAGACCTGCGCGTGCAATTCGAGACGCATTTCGGCAAGTCGCTCGGCGTTGTCATCAGCGACAGTTTCGGCCGCCCGTGGCGTCAAGGCACCGTGGGCGTTGCGCTGGGCGCGGCGGGCCTTCCCGCGCTGAACGATCTGCGCGGCCGGCCCGATCTTTTCGGCCATCCGCTCGAGGTCAGCGTGACGGCGCTGGCCGATGAGGTCGCCTCGGCGGCCTCGCTGCTGATGGGGCAGGCTAACGAGGGTTATCCGGTGGTGGTCGTGTCGGGCTTTGCGCCGGCGGATCGCGACGTGCCGGCCCGGGCGTTGGTCCGGCCCGCGGCCCAGGATTTGTTCCGGTGAGCGGGCAGCCGCAGACAGGGGGCGGTCCGCGCCCGGTCCTGGCCCTGTCGGGCGGGATCGGCGGCTCGAAGCTCGCACTCGGCCTGGCGCGCGTCCTCAGCCCGGGCGCTCTGACCGTCGTTGCCAACACCGGCGACGATTTCGAGCACCTCGGGCTGCATATTTCGCCGGATATCGACACCGTCACCTACACGCTGGCCGGGGTGCAAAATCCGGAAACCGGCTGGGGACGGGCCGATGAGACTTGGTCGTTCATGACGGCGCTTCATGAGCTGGGTGCCGAGACCTGGTTCCAGCTCGGCGACCGCGACCTCGCCGTTCATGTCGAGCGCACGCGGAGGTTAAGGGCAGGTGTGCCGCTTTCGGAGATCACCGCCGACATCGGGCGCTCGTTTGGGATCGCAAGCCGTATCCTGCCGATGACGGATCGTCGCGTTCGCACTCGGGTCATCACCCAGGACGGGCCGCTCGATTTCCAGCGCTACTTCGTCGAGCAACGCTGTGCGCCCGCGGTCACCGGCTTCGTCTTCGACGGTGCGCCGGAGGCCAAGCCGCATCCGGACATCCTGGCGATGCTATGCAATCCGGAATTGCGCGCCGTCGTGATCTGTCCATCAAACCCCTATATCAGCGTTGACCCCATCCTGGCGCTGCCCGGGTTGTGGGACGCGCTTGCGGCCTGCAACGCACCGGTGATTGCGGTGTCGCCGATCATCGGCCACGAGGCAGTCAAGGGGCCGACGGCAAAGATGATGGCCGAACTCGGCTACACGGTTGATGTGCTAACCGTTGCGCAGCATTACCGCGGCCTGCTCGATGGTCTTGTCATCGACACTGTCGATGCGGCGATGGCCGGCCGCCTGCACGTCCCTGTTGTCGTCTGCCCCACCTTGATGCGCAGCCTTTCCGATCGCGAAGAACTCGCGACAGCGGTTCTCGGCTTCGCCGATCGTCTTGGGCGCTGCGCAAGGCGGACGGGTTAACGGGTGCGCACGTGACGCTGCTTTCGGGTATATGGGCGGTCATCCCCATCAAGGAGACACAGGGCGCAAAGCAACGCCTTGCCGCCGACGTGCCGGCACATCTGCGACAAGAACTCGTGCTGACCATGCTCGAAGACGTGCTGGCGGCCGTGTCGCAGGTCCCGACACTTGCGGGCATTGCGATGGTTACGCTCGATATCAAGGCTACTGCGCTCGCGCGCCGTTACGGAGCTCGCGTCCTGACTGGCGATGCTCGTGGTGGGCACACGGCCGCTGTTGCGGCAGCCGCACGTATGTTCGCCGACGAGGGCGCGTCAGGGATTCTGCAATTGCCGGGGGATGTTCCCTTGGTGACGGCGAGCGAGATCATTCAGGTCCTTGCGCTGCACCGGCTGGCTCCATCGTTCACAATCGTGCCGTCGCATGACGATCTCGGATCGAATACGGTTGTCGTCTCGCCACCGACCAAGGTACCTTTGACCTTCGGTGACGATAGTTTTTTTCCTCACTTGGCCGCCGCCCGGCGTCATGGCATCGACCCTCAAGTCGTCCGCTTGCCCGGCATCGGCCGTGATATCGACAACATCGGCGATCTTCGGGCGTTTGCCAGCGTGAAGTCGAAAACGTTGACCCGCGCCTTCCTGGACCGGAATCGTTTCCCGGATTGGGGTACAACGGAGCCGGTTCGGAATCCTTGAAAATGATGACCACAGCACAATCCTTGATCACGCTCGCCCAAGGCGGAATCGAGCCGTCGCAGGCGCTGACACTGGCCGATTTCGATGATCTGCCGGCCTTGATGGCTGCGGCTGCCGAGTTGCGTGACCAGCGCCACGGCTCCGTCATTTCCTATTCCAGGAAGGTCTTCATTCCGCTTACCAAGCTTTGCCGCGACTCCTGCCATTACTGCACGTTTGCGCAACCACCAAGAAAGATGGAAGCAGGATATCTTTCGCCTGACGAAGTGCTCGCGATCGCGCGTGCCGGCGCCAAAGTCGGTTGCCGCGAGGCTCTGTTCACGTTGGGCGATAAGCCGGAGTTGCGGTATGGCGCCGCGCGCGAGGCTCTGGAGCGGCTCGGCTACGCAACCACGCTTGATTATCTCGCAGCGATGGCGGCGCTGGTTCTCAAAGAAACCGGCCTGCTGCCGCACCTCAATGCCGGCGTGATGGGTATCGATGACGTTCGCCGCCTGCGGTCCGTCTCGGTATCGCAGGGGATCATGCTGGAAACCGCCTCGGACCGATTGTCGGGCCGCGGCGGCCCGCCCGCATTTCGGTTCTCCGGACAAGACACCGCGGGTGCGGCTCGCGACCATCGCGGCGGCAGGCGAAGCGGCAGTGCCGTTCACATCCGGAATCCTGATGGGGATCGGAGAAACGCGGCGCGAGCGGATCGAGGCGCTGCTGGCGCTTCGCGAATTGCATCGCCGCTACGGGCATATCCAGGAAATCATCATCCAGAACTTCCGCGCCAAGCCGGATACCCGGATGGCCCATGCGCCGGAGCCCACGGCCGCGGACCATTTATGGACCATTGCAATGGCGCGGCTTGTGTTCGGGCCCACCATGAACATCCAGGTGCCGCCGAACCTGAGTGCCGCGCCCTTGGCCGACATGATCGCAGCCGGCATCAACGACTGGGGCGGCGTTTCTCCGGTCACGATCGACCACGTGAATCCGGAAGCGCCGTGGCCCGAACTTGATTCACTTGACGAGCAGACCAGGCAGACGGGAAAGACGTTGGTTGGCCGGCTGGCGATCTACCCGGAGTATGTCGCTGCGTCCGATCGGTGGCTTGATCCATCGCTGCGAACGGCTGTGCTGAAAGCAAGCGACTCGGAGGGATATGCTCGCCCCGACGACTGGGTGCCGGGTTCGGGTCGGCCCATTCCGGAGGTTCTCCCCGACGGGTGGCCCCGCAAGAAAAAGAACCGGGACGCTCTGCAAGACATCCTCGATCGCGCCGCGGCGGGCGACGCATTGCCGGAAACGGACATCGTGACGTTGTTTGCGGCCCGCGGGCGCAACTTCCATCGGGTTTGCGAGGCGGCCGATGCGTTGCGCGCCGCGACTTGCGGCGATCGCGTCACTTATGTCGTCAACCGCAACATCAATTACACCAACATCTGTTCCTTTCATTGCAAATTCTGCGCGTTCTCGAAGGGCAAGCTCGCGGTCCATCTCCGCGGCAGGCCCTATGACCTCAACCTTGGCGAAATCGCGCGACGCAGCCAGGAGGCGTGGGCGCGGGGCGCAACCGAAGTGTGCCTGCAGGGCGGTCTCCATCCCGATTACACGGGCCAGACCTATCTTTCGGTCTGCCACGCGATCAAAGACGTCACGCCGGATATGCATATCCACGCCTTTTCGCCGCTCGAAATCTGGCAAGGGGCGGCAACCCTCGGAATTTCGGTCAAGGCATTTCTTCGCCAGCTCAAGGACGCCGGTCTCGGCACGCTCCCCGGCACCGCTGCCGAGATTCTGGATGACGATGTCCGTGCCGTGATCTGTCCCGACAAGCTGACCACCCAGCAATGGTTGAGTGTCGTCGAGACGGCTCATTCGGTCGGTCTTTCGACCACATCGACAATCATGTATGGCCACGTGGATCGGCCGATACACTGGGCGCGTCATTTGATGCATCTGCGACGGCTTCAGGCCCGAAGTGGGGGCATCACCGAATTTGTTCCGTTGCCGTTCGTCCCGATGGAAACGCCGATCTACCTCCACGGCGGTTCGCGCAGCGGCCCGACATTTCGCGAAGCCGTGCTGATGCATGCCGTTGCGCGTTTGGCGCTGTACCCACTGATCGTGAACATCCAAGCATCTTGGGTGAAGATGGGGCCGGAGGGATTGAAATGGTGTTTGCGTGCCGGTGCCAATGATGTCGGCGGCACGTTGATGAACGAGAGCATTACCCGCGCCGCGGGCGCCACTCACGGCGAGGAACTGCCGCCTGCCGAAATGGAAGCGCTGGTCCGATCAATCGGGCGGTCACCGCGGCAGCGGACGACGCTCTATGGGACCCCGCCACGCCAGCAGAGTGAGGCGTCGTTTACAGCGCCGCCTTTGGTTGCGCACCCTTCAGCAAATTGAACAGATTTGTCGGCGTCACCGGATATTCGCCGATCCTGACGCCGAACGGTGCCAGCGCATGTTCGACCGCTGAAATAATGGCGCCGGGAGCCGGTACACAACCCGTCTCGCCGACGCCTTTGACGCCCAGCGGGTTGAGCGTTGAGGGGTATTCGGCAAAGGTGACGTCGATGTTGGGAACCTCAGTCGCGGTCGGCAGCAGGTAGTCGGCAAAATTCGTCGTTATGGGCTGCGCTTGATCGTCATAGCCCATCCACTCGAACAGCGAATTGCCGATGGCGTGAACGACCCCGCCGATAAGCTGGCCTTCGACAATCATCGGATTGATGATGCGGCCGCTGTCATTGACCACTGCGTATCGCAAGAGGCGGATGGCACAGGTGTCGACATCGACTTCAACCTCTACCGCGTGGCAGCCGATACCATAGGTCAACGCGCCGGGAATGAAGTTCTTCAAGCTCTCCAGCCCCGGCTCGAAATTTCCAGGCAATGCATAGCCGGGCACGCCGGCCAGCGTCTCGGCAATAGCCTGCAGCGTCAGGCGGCGATCTGTGCCGGCGATGGTGACCGCGCCGTCCTTGATCTCCAGATCTTGGGGGCTGGCCTCCAGGAGGTGTGCGGCAACCGCAAGAACCTTCTCCCGCACGGCCACAGACGCCATGTGCACGGCGGAGCCCGCCGTGATGGTTTGCCGGCTGGCAAAGCCGCCTTGGCCATGCGGAATGACCGCAGTGTCGCCGGCGATCACGGTGATGTCCGACGGCTCAACGTTGAATTGCTCGGCGCAAATCTGGGCAAGCGCCGTGCGGATGCCTTGCCCCATCGGCATCGCGCCGGTGTAGATCGAGATACGCCCCGTGCGGCCGACCCGTACGATGCCCGACTCGAAGGGGCCGCGGCCGGTGCCTTTGACGCCGTTGCCTATGCCGATGCCGAGATAGCGGCCTTCGGCGCGGGCCTTGGCTTGCCGTTCGGGAAAGCCTGCGTAGTCGACCGCATCGAGCACGAGTTGCTGGCAGCGGGGAAAGTCACCGCTGTCGATGGTGATCGACGAGCCAGACCGGGTCTTCAACGGGGTCGTGTAAGGAATCTTGTCGGCCGGCACCAGGTTGCGGCGTCGCACCTCGGCGCGGTCGATCTCGAGCTTCTGCGCGATTGCGTCCAGCAGGCGCTCCATCGCAAAAGCGCCTTCGGGGTAGCCGGCACCGCGCACGGGCATGGTTGCGACTTTGTTGGTTTCGACCACCTGCACGGCGATGTCGTAGGCCGGCAAGAGGTAGGGTCCCGGAAGAGCGGTGGAAGCGTTGTAAGGCAGGTTGATGCCTTGTGGCGTGTAGGCGCCGGCATCGTGAATCATGCGGCCGCGCACACCGCGCAGCACTCCATCGGATTCAAACGCGACTTCCAGTTCCCAATATTGGTCACGCTCCTGGACAGCCGCGAGGAAGTGCTCCCTGCGATCCTCGACCCACTTCACAGGGCGGCGCAGCTTGAGGCCGGCCGCGGCAATCGCGACCTCCTCCGGATACATGACGAATTTGGCGCCGAACCCGCCGCCGACGTCGGGCGCAACCACCCGAATCTGATTCTCATCGAGCCTGAGCATGCTCATGAGGAAACCACGGACCTCATGTGCAAGCTGGGTCGAGGTCCAGAGCGTCAAACGATCGTCGTTGACGTCATAGGACGCAAGCACGCCGCGGCCTTCGATCGAATGGGCGCCGCCACGATGCTGTTTGAGACTCACGCTGACGCAATGTGGTGCGCCGGAAAATGCCGAGCCGATGTCGCCATACGACTGCCGGATTTCCACCATGACGTTGCTTTTGCGTCCGCGATGCGCGTGCGGAGCGCCTGGCGCGGCCCCTGCGCGACAATCCGACACCGCCGGCAGCGGCTCATAATCGACCGCCACGAGCGCTGCGGCGTCTTCGGCAAGATAGCGCGTTTCGGCGATCACCATCGCGACAGCTTCGCCGACGAATGCGACCTCATCCTTGGCCAGGACAAAGGGCGTAATGTTGGGAGGCAGTTGCGCGCTGCGGAACTGCAACGGCAGTCGTTCTTGCGACAATTGCGGAGAAATATCCGCAAGCGTGAGGACGGCATGCACTCCCGCCATACTGGTCGCGGCGGTGGCATCGATTCCCCGGATGATGGCGTGGGCCAGCGGACTTCTGACGAACGCAGCGTGGAGAAGCCCCGGCAATTGCAGGTCGTCGAGAAAGCGGCCGCGGCCCTGGATCAGCGGAAGGTCTTCAATGCGTTTGACGGACTTGCCGACGTAGACGGGATTATTCAAGGCGCGTGATCCCGGCGTCGACAGTGATGAAAATCCCTCGGAACAAAAGCCGAGATGCTAGAAAACGTGAGAATGAGGGTCTCAACAGAACGTTGGTGCGCGTTGTTTGCAACGGACGTTGTCATGACTCTCAATTATAGACATGCGTCGATCGAATCTTCAATCGGGCGGCAAACCTCTGTTTAGCGGAGTTTCCAATATCCGCCGCGCGCTTGCAAGGCGGCCGCGATAACGCGCAGCCGCTGGCTTGAATCACGCGGTTAGCGCCGCAGCCACGCATGCGCCGAATGCCCGCGTGCCCAACGGCCCGCCGAGATCGGCCGTTCGCGTTTCGGGGTTGGCAATCACGCGATCAAGCGCGTGTTCGATCAGGATGGCGGCCTTGGTGAACCTCGGGTCCGACCGCCGCTCGCCGAGCCAGGTGAGCAGCATTGCCGTCGAGCCGATGAGCGACGTCGGATTGGCGCGGTCGTGTCCGGCGATATCGGGCGCGGAGCCGTGCTGCGCCTGCGCCAAAGCGTGCTCGTCTCCCGCGTTCACCGAAGCCGCGAGGCCGAGGCTGCCGGAAATCTCCGAAGCCTCGTCGGAGAGGATGTCGCCAAACATGTTGGTGGCGAGAATGACATCAAAACGCGTGGCGTCGCGTACCAGGAGCGCCGCCATCGCATCCATGATCTGTTCCTCGTACTCGACCTGAGGGTAACGCTTGGCAACAGTGCGGGTGCATTCCAGAAACAGCCCATCGGACACGCGCAGGACGTTTGCCTTGTGGACGGCGGTGACCTTCTTGCGCGAACGTTGCATCGCCAGGCGGAACGCACTTTCAGCGATCCGCATGGAGCCCTGCCGCGTGATCTTGCGCACCGCGAGCGCCACGTCCGGCGTCGGCATGAACTCGCCGGTGTTCACGAACATATTGCGGTCGGCGTAGAAGCCCTCGGTGTTCTCGCGGACGACCACCAGATCCACAGGCTTGCCGCAGCGCGACGGCAAGCCGGGACGGCTCTTGGCCGGACGGATGTTGGCGTAGAGATCGAGGCGCTTTCGCATCTCGCCGGAAGGGTTGAGTCCCCCCTGGGCGACCGGCGGATAGTCGTTGTGCGAAACCGGGCCGAGAATGACGCCGTCGGCGCGCTTGCCCGCCTCGAACGAGGAGTCGGGGAGGGTGGTGCCGTGTTTTTTCAAGGCTTCGAAGCCAATCGGCGCCTCCTCGAAGCTCAGGTCGAGCGACATCAGGCGATCCACCTCCTGCAGCACCGACAGCGTTGCCGCCGTGATTTCCGGTCCGATGCCGTCGCCCGGCATGACGACAAGGTGCGTGCGGTTGGCCATGATGCGATTCCTGTTGTTCGATGAAAAGAAACGACCACCGCCCGGTACACGAGTCAATTCGGTCCGCCGATCACGGCCCGGAGGCTGCGACTTCGGCGCGGGTCACGAAGGCATCAGCGAAGAATTCGTTTTCGGGCAGGCCCGCAGCGACAAATTCATCACGCGCCGCCTGGGTCATCACCGGCACGCCGCAAACGTAGGCTTGAAAGCCGGCGAGTGAATGATGGTCCTCCAGCACGGCGCGATGCACGAGGTTGTGGCGGAAGCCGGCTTCCGGTGTGTCGGAAAGCACCGGCACATATTTGAACCTGGGATTTTGCGCCCATTTTCCGGGCAAATCCGAGTAAAGCCCGGACCGCTGGCGCGCGCCCCAATAAAGTGTCATGTCGCGCTCGATGCCGCGGATCGTCATGTCCTCGATGATCGAGGCGATCGGTGCGAAGCCCGTCGAACCTGCGACGAACAGGATCGGCTTGTCGCTGTCGCGCAGCGAGAAGTCGCCAAACGGAATTTCCGCCGTCAGAATATCGCCACGCTTGAGCCCATTGAACACGGGGCTCGTGAACGCGCCGCCAGGAACGTGACGGATATGCAATTGCGCGCCGTCGCTTTCCCGGGGCGGGTTCGCCATCGAGAAGTCACGGCGTTCGCCATTTTCCAGAATGAGATTGAGGTGTTGCCCGGCCTTGAATTTGACGCGGATGCCGGCCGGAAAGCGCAAGTGCACGAGCATGACATCGGGCGCGAGCCGCTGCAGGCGGAACACGCGAGCCGGCGTGGTCTTGCGGGCGAAGGGGTTGGCCTTGCTGATCGAACGAGGCGCGATCACGAGGTCGGAGCGCGGCCGCGCGTTGCAGAACAGCACATTGCCTTCGGCCCTGTCGGCGGCGCCGAGCGCGTCCCCGGCAAACGCGCGCGCCTCGCCCGAGACGATGCGGCCCTTGCAGGTGCCGCAGACACCCTTGCGGCAGGAAAAAGGAATTTCAAGGCCCGCGCGCTGGGCCGCGTCGAGCACGGACTCGTTCGCCTCGCAGGGAAAACGAAACTCGGTGTCGGCGACGGAGATCTGGAACGTCATTACAGCGGCAAAGCCAACAGAGTGTCGATGCGTGAAGAATCGCATACGGCGATGCGCCGGCCAAACTTGAGGTCGCTGCCGGCGTTCCGGTAGGTGTCGAGATAGACGCCGGTGGCGAAGATGCTGGTCTGGCCGTCGTGCATGATGCGCACCACCAGGAACGGCGTTTCGCTCTCGGCCCCTGCGTCGTCGTTCTTCGTGACGTTCGGCAGGCCGAGGATGTGCCGGTAGCTTTGCTTCTCGTAGACGTTGGCCTGGCGGAGGGCGGTGACGCGATCGACAAGCATATTCTTGGTGTCGGCGTAGATGATGCCGGATGGATAGCCGTTCCGATGGTTCTCGGCCGTGGTCACGACATAGAGACATTCATCGGCGAACAGGTCCGGCCACTCCTCGAGTGCATTGTTGTCGATGCAGCGGGTATAGCGGGCTTGCAGCGCAAGGATGCGCTCGATCGTAATGGCAGCACTCATCGCGGTGTCCGATCCTCAAATGCCCATCAGGCCGCGATAGCGTTTCCAGAAACCGCGCACGGAGGCTTCGGTCGCGCGCGTGCCTTCGTTGGCGGTGCTGGAGCCGCCCATCTCGAGCACCGCGCGCTCGCCCGAGGCCGCCGCGATGCCGCGCTGCACGAAGCCGCCGACCGCGCCATCCTCCATCGAGACGTAGCCGGCAGGGCCGGCGAGGTTGTTCTGGCGCAGGCGCAGCCGCGCCATTTCGGGGGTGTCGTCGGCGAAGCCGAAGGTGGTCCAGTTCAGCGCCGTCTCGGTCTGGCCGGCCGGCAGCACCTGGCGAACGGCGAGCGCGTTCTGGATTTGTTGGAGTACGAAATTCGGAAACACTGTGAGGATCTGCATCTGGCAGCCGTCGTTGAATTCGTCCACGACCTCCAGAAGACTCGGGTCCTTGAGCGCAAATCCCTCGTTCTCCGAGCGGATGCCCATCGCGGCGTAGTTGGTTTCGTTGTTCTTGGTGTCGATGAAGGAGAAGCTTGCGTGGTTGCCCCCGTCCGGGCTTACCACCATGCCGCCGCGTTGGGAAAGGCGGTTGATGCGGAAGGTGGTGAAGAACGTGTGCAACAGACTGGCGTGATAGGTGTCCTTGACGTTCTCGAAATAAAGCTTCCAGTTGTTCGGCAGCATCTGCGTATAGCGCCCGGTGACGACAACGGGCTTATGCAGCACGCGCTTGATCAGCCTTGCGACCTCCTCGCCGAGATATTCCTCGATCGGCGGCACGTCGTCCGACAGGCTGCCGAACACCAGCCCGCAGAACAGCGCGATGCGCAGCTTGCGCGGGCCGTGATCGGCGCGGCAGAAGGTCTTGCCCATGCCGCCCTTGCCGTTGACCCCGTCCTCGAAGGCAACAGCTTTGAGGTTGCCTTTCAAGTCATAGTTCCAGGCGTGATAGACGCAGGTGAAGTCGCGGGCGTGGCCGCCGCCGTCGAGCGCGATCAGCGCGCCGCGATGGGCGCAGCGGTTCTCGAAGGCATAAATCTCGTCGTCGAAATCGCGCGCAACGATGACCGGCATCGCGCCGACGAAGGTGGTGCGGTAGTCACCGGGCTTGCCCACCTCGGCTTCGAGACAGAGGAAATTCCACACCGGCCCCTCGAACAGGCGTTGCTGCTCGAGCGCGGTGACCTCGGGCGATTGGTAGACCCAATACGGGACGCGGGTGAGAGTGCCTTCGGGCCATTCCATCGGTTCCGGTGCGTTCGGGATGGAACCGGGGGCGATGTTGACGTTCATGATGGCTCCCACGCTGTCGGTGTCATTGTGCTCCGCGCTGTGTCCCGAACGGCGCGGGGAGAGGCCCGATGCTAACCCGTCTTGCGAGCCGGCGCGGTGGCGTTCCACCACGGGCAAACGTCACGCGCTTGTTTGTAGTTGCCTTCCATCACGTTGAGAGGGATGCGGAAGCCGTTTTCGGCGTTACGGATGCGCATCTCGCGCGCTTCGTTGCGCTGCTCCTCGGTGAGCCAATAGCGCTCGTGGCCCCACAGGCTCGGGCCGCCGGTGACAACTTCAGGCTTCCAGTTTTCGACGTCGAGGGTGCGGCCGCCCCAACCGTACTCGAACATGAATTTCGACGGCGACCACGAATAGAACGAGTGCACTTGATCGTTGCAGTGACGACCGAAGGTGGTCGCGATCATCTCCGGATTCTTCAGCGCGAGGTCGTAACCCTGGCCAACGTCATCGAGGAAGCAAGTCTCCACCATCAGGTGATGGATGCCGACCTTGCCGGTCTCGATGAAGGCGACGCTGTGGTGGCGCGGATTGATGTGGAAGAAATATGCGGCGAACGGCTTGGTGAAGTAGTCGCTGAGCTTGAAGCCGAGGATGTCCTGGTAGAACGACAGCACGTCGTCGATCTTCTCACATTGCAGCACGGCGTGGCCCATGCCGAGCGGACCGGTGCGGAAGCCGGAGATCGAGCGGCCGGGCTTGAACGGATCGGTGGTGGTCTCGGCGCCGTGGACAACCTCCAGGCGATTGCCGGCGGGATCGTGCAGCACGATCAGGTCGCGGACCTTGCGCTCCTCGGCCAGCGCGCGCGTGCCGCGGGCGAAGGCGACCTTATGCCGCTCCAGGTTGGCGGCGTAGGCGTCGAGCGCAGCGGCGTCCGCCACCTCCCAGCCGAAGAATCCGGGGGCGTCGGCATCCGATTCGTGGACCACGAGCCGTTGCTTGCGGTCGTCCATGCGGAAGGTCGCAGTGCCGCGACTTTTGTCCACGAGCTGCATGCCGAGGAACCGGCTGGCGTAGGCCGACCAATCCTCCAGGTTCTTGGTGCGAAGGCCGATGTAGCCGAGCGTTTGCAAGCTCATAGCGGGTTCCTCGTTAGCGGGCCTCGGCGGCCGGTCCTTGGAGGAGGGCCGCTCGCGCAACTATGGCGTCCGGTCAACTGTCTTATACCATGCCGGAAGGTTGCAGCGGAACGCTTGCGCATGCGTAAAACGCATAGGCGTGGGCAACTCCACCGTCGTCCTCGGGGTGGCTAATCGAAGCCGAGAAACGTGCAGAACTCGGACAGGTCGGCCCGCGGCGAACGGAAGTCGTTCGCTTTGTGCCTGCGGTCGCCGTAGCCGATCGCCATGCCGCAGAACAGCATCTCGTTGTCGGGCAGCTTCAGAAAATGACTGACGGTGTCGTAGACCCGCGCCCAGGCCTCCTGCGGACAGGTGTCGAGGCCGTGTCCGCGCGCGAGGAACGCCAGCGCGTGGATGTAGCCGCCGAGATCGGCCCATTGTCCGGGTCCCAGTCTGCGGTCGATGGTGATGAACAACCCGACCGGCGCGTCGAAGAACTCGAAGTTCTTTTTGTATTGCGCCAGCCGTCCGGCGGCGTCGTTGCGGCTGATGCCGAGCGAACCGTAAAGCTGCACGCCGTGAGCCTCGCGGCGTTCCTTGTAGGCGCCCCACATCGGCTCCGGATAGATCGGATACTCGGACTTGCTGTGGCGTGGGTCTTCGCTCGCAATGCGCTGGCCCACGACCGCCTTGAGGCGCGCTGCGCACGGACGATCAGGTCCTTGACGACGTTCAGGTCGACCGGCCTGTCGAGGAACGCGCGGCAGGCGATGCGCGTATCGACTGCTTCAAAGACGTCCATGATGCCCCCCCGCAGGAACGGATCGGTATGATGCAGAAAAACGCGGTACGAAGCAGGCTCGTCAGTCCGGTGGAGAAAGCCGCGGTGGCGGCGCGGGCAGTTCCTGCGTGTCAGGGGGCGCGAGCGCGGCCGGATCGTTGTGCACGCGATAAAGCTGCGGTGCCGCGCGATTGATGTGCACCTGGAATATATCGGGCCGGTTGTAGTGGCCGGCGAAATCGTGTCGGAGCTTCATCTGGATGCCAAGATCGAGGTTGCAGTCGGCATAGAGGATGTCTTCCTCGGCGCCCATCGGCCCCGCGATGATGCGCGACAGCGGATCGACGATCAGCGAGCCGCCACAGCAATTCGGATCGCGCAGGAATTTTTCGGCTTCCGGCCCGGCCTGGAGCATTTTGATCATGCGGTCGTCCACCGTGCCACAGGCCGATATCACGAACGCCTTGCTCACCTGCGCGAAAGCCTGCGAGTCGATGGCGACGCGGTTGCGCAACGGGTCGCCGCTGGTCGGAAAGTGGTTCGGCCAGCTCATGACATGGATGCGCGTGCCTTCGGCGACCAACGCGAACACCGCCAGCGGATTGGAATTCTCACCGCAGATCAGCCCCGATACCGGGCCGAATTCGGATTGGAAGGCGCCGAATGTGTCGCCGTAGCCGCCCATATGAACGAGCCGCTCCCCGACCGTCGGCATGATCTTCTGGTGCTTGCGGATGATCTGCCCGTCAGGCCCGATATAGAGTTGCGAGTTGAACATTGTGCCGATGGTGTTCGGAATCTTTTCGCAGACGCCGATCATCACGTAGGCGTTGGCGTCGCGCGCGGCCGCGCATAGCGCATCGGTCTGCGGGCCCGGAATTTCGATGGAATTCTTGAACAGTTCGATCGAGAGCTTGTTGGCGATGGCGGCCGTGGCGGCGTGGTGGTGGTACCAGACCGGGTGCGCTGGAATGAAGCCTTCCGGAAAACCGATGATGCGCGCGCCGTTCTTGCCGGCCTCGCGGATCAAGCGGCAGGCTTTCTCGGTTGAGCCTTCGCGGTCCAGAAACACCGAAGCGGCTTGCACCGCCGCGACCTTCACGGTGCCGTAGCTGTCACCCATGTTTTATCCTCCCGAGGTTTTTTCGCGCAGCACGATGGTCGGTGCAAGGCCGATGAGGACCAGCATGCAGATGACCATCGGGATGAAGGGCGCAAGCGTCCAGCCTGTCACGTCCCACAACAGGCCGCTGATGATGGGCACCACCACCGCGCAGGAGTAGCTGATGGTGAACATGCCGGCGGAAACACGATGAACATCCTCCGGCGGGCTGATGAGGGGAGGAAGCGCCAGAACCAGAACCAGAACGGCGGCGCCGGCGCAGCCCCACACCGCGGTGCCAACGATCACCCAGACGTCGCCGGGGCCAACGATCGCCAGGAGTCCCGCGAGGCAGGCCGCGCCGCAGGCCAAATACGACCACACCGTCCGCACCATCCGTTCCGCCGAGGCGAGGAGCAGGAACGATGCGGGAAGCTGTCCCAGGTTGAGCGCGGTCAACGCGGCGTGGATGAGGTCCGGCCGGCCGGTGTGTGTGAGGTAGTCGGGCAGGAACCCATTCAATGCGAAGTAGGTGGCGTTGACGCCGCCGAGCAGCAGGCCGATGCGCCAGATCAGCGGGTCGCTGAAGTCCGGCATCCAACGGCGGGACGCCGCGGTGGCGGGGACCGACGGCGTTTGCGGCGCGAACAACAGCAGAATGGCGGCGATTGCCGCGACCGGAGCCGCCCAGAATGTGAAACTCCACTGCCAGCTTTGGTGCAGCAGCGGCAGCACCAGTGGAATGGTGAGCGCGGCCGGCAACACCTCTCCGATCAGGAGGCCGTTGGTATAGACTGCGGTGGCGAAGCCCATTCGCTTGGGCGTCCAGATTCGCACGAGCGGTGGCAATGACGGCTGCATGACGGAGACGCCGAAGGCGGTCACGATCGTGCC
>JAFKKQ010000278.1 GCA_017304505.1 Hyphomicrobiales bacterium
AAGGTCAAACACGACATCGAATACCAGCACCGCCACGGCGTCGAGCAGGGGCCGGCGCGAGGCTTGCCGGCGCCGGTCGTGGCCCGCATTACCGGCATGGTCAAGCGGATTTGCCGAACGCTGGAACTGGACGGCTATGTGCGGATCGACTTCCGGCTGGCAAGCGACGGGACGCCGTATTTCATCGAGGCCAATCCCAACCCCGAGATCGCGAAATCCGAGGAATTCGCCAAGTCCGCCATGCACGACGGCTTGAAATATCCCGATCTGCTCAACCGGATTCTAGCGCTCGGCGTCGCGCGGGCAAAACCCGCCGGTGTCGCGCGCTGATCGCGGCGCAGACCGGCGCCGTTTTCATTGCAGCGATCCTTTGGTCTGGCATAACGTGCGGACTTGACGCGCGCGCTCGCCGAACGGGAGGATTAGTCTTGGCCGAATTCACCGCCAGTTTCACTTGGGATCATGTCCATCTGCGCAGCCCCGATCCGGAGGCGACCGCGCAATGGTATGAGGAGATGCTTGGCGCCGAGGTGATCCGCTCGATGCAGCAAGGCCAGACGCGAATCGACCTCAAGATCGGCGGAGCGAAAGTGTTCCTAGCGCCGGTGAAGCCCGGCGACGGCGTCAACGCGCCGCCGACCACGCCCTATCAGGGTCTCGACCACTTCGGCCTGTCGGTGACCGGCATCGACGCGATTGCCGCCGGCCTGAAGGCCAAGGGGGTCGAATTCACGCGCGAGCCGACCACGGTGCGGCCGGGGACGCGGGTGTGCTTCATCCGCGGGCCGCAGGGCGTCTCGATCGAATTGCTCGAGCGCACGGGCTAACGAATGGGCCTGCGCGACCTTATCTTTGGGTTGAACTCGAGGAGCCAGTCTATGGACGCGAAGGTCTATCCGGTCACGCACACCGAGGCGGAATGGCGCAAGCTGTTGACGCCCGAGCAATTCCACATCATGCGCGAGCACGGCACCGAAGCGCCGGGAAGCTGCGCGCTCAATTACGAGAAGCGCGCTGGGGCATTCTTCTGTGCCGGTTGCGGGCAGCCGTTGTTCCGGTCGAAGAAGAAATTCGAGAGCGGCACCGGCTGGCCGAGCTTCAACGACCCGGAGCCCGGCTCGATCGAAAGTTCCGAAGACCGCAAGTACGGCATGGTTCGCACCGAGGTGCATTGTAGCCGCTGCGGCAGCCATCTTGGCCACGTCTTTCCCGACGGCCCGCCGCCAACCGGCCTGCGCTATTGCATCAACGGCGTGGCGATGGACTTCAAGCCGGAGTAAGCGGAGAGGGCGTCCCGATCTCTCCCGCTTCAGATTTTTCGCGCGGAGGTTGTTCGCGCGAATGTCAGCACGGCGTTGTTCGCCGGCATCTCGGCGATGTCCGAAAGCCGCAGTCCGTTTTCTTTGGCCAGCGCGCGCAGGTCTGCCGTATCGCGCACGCCCCAGTGCGGATTCTGGCGGCGCAGGCTGTCATCGAAGGCCGCATTGCACGGCGCGTTGTGGGCGCCGTCGCGCCGGAACGGGCCGTAAAGGAACAGCCGCCCATCGGCGGCGAGATGCCTGCCTGCGGCAGCGAACAGCCCTTGCGCCACCGCCCACGGCGCGATGTGGATGACGTTGGCGCAAAACATTGCGACGAATGTCGACGGCAGGCCCAGCGCCGCGAGCGGCCAGTCCGCCATGCCGGCGTCGAGACGGACCGGCGCGCTCACATTGTCGAGCGAGGCATGCGCGCGCCACGCCGCGATGCTGCGCAGGTGATTGTCGTTGAGGTCGGTCGGCCACCAGGTGATGGTTGGCAGCCGGCGGGCGAATTCCGAGGCATGCTGGCCGGTGCCGCTGCCGATCTCCAGCACGTCGCCGCTGCGCCCGTGGAGAAAGGTTTCGAGCACGGTGCCGATCGCGGTATGGTTGCGATGGAACGCCGACGAATCCAGCCGGCCGTCCGGCTCAGGTCCTGCGCCGTTGCGGCCGAATTCGACAATTCCGTCCGCCATGACGCTGCTGTCTCCTGCTTGAATCAATCGTATTTGACAAACCGGGCTATTGCATTTTTCGCTGCTTCATTCCATCACAACAATGGAGCGGCCGTACGGTTGTTCAATGGTTCCCGCGTGAGCGCTTCGGATTTGGCGCTTCAGGTCCGGCGTTTTGAGTTTACCACGATCTCGGCTGACCCGGCATGCAGATTCGGTTTCGTGTCCGGTAACAGAGGAACGGAATGAAAAGAGTTCAAGTCGCGATTGTCGGCGGGGGACCGGTCGGCGTGGCGCTCGCGGTGCAGCTCGGCATGCGCGGCATATCCTGCGTGGTGGTGGAAACGCGCACCGAACTGGGGCGCATCCCCAAGGGGCAGAATCTCACGCACCGCACGCTCGAGCATTTCTATTTCATGGGCATCGTCGACGAACTGCGTGCCGCGCGCTTCCTGCCGCCGGGCTTCGCCATCGGCGAGATCACCAGCTACGGCGACCTCAACAGTCCCTAT
>JAFKKQ010000249.1 GCA_017304505.1 Hyphomicrobiales bacterium
CCCTTGGGATTTGCAGCAGGATTTCCGGACCATTGCGCCCTACACGCTCGAGGAAGCCTACGAGGTGGCTGACGCCATTGAGCGCGGCGACCTGGCCGATCTTTGCGACGAACTGGGCGACCTCCTTCTCCAGGTGGTGTTCCACGCCCGCATGGCGCAGGAGCAAGGTGCGTTCGAATTCGGCGACGTGGTTGAAGCCATCACCGCGAAGCTGATCCGGCGGCATCCTCATGTCTTCGGCGATCTGCGCGGCGCGACGGCCGACGATGTCAAAGGGCTGTGGGACCGCATCAAGGCCGAGGAAAAGGCCGAACGGGCCGCCGCGCGCAGCCGCGTGGAGGAAACCGGGGCGCTGGCCGGTGTGCCCGTGGCGCTGCCCGCCCTCACCCGCGCGCTGAAGCTGCAAGCCAAGGCCGGGAAGGTCGGCTTTGATTGGAACGACCCTTCGGCCGTACTCGCCAAGATCCGCGAGGAATGCGACGAGATCGAAGCCGAGATCGAGGCGGGCGACGACACCAAAGCTGCGGCGGAGGTCGGCGATCTGTTGTTCGCCGTGGTCAATCTCGCCCGCCACCTGGACGCCGATCCTGAAACGACATTGCGGGCCTGCAACCGCAAATTCATGCGGCGTTTTGCCTGGATCGAGCAGGCCCTCGCCGCGCGAGGCAAGCGGCCGCAGGATTCGACGCTGACGGAGATGGACGCGCTCTGGGACGCGGCAAAAACGCAAGAACGAGCGCAGGAACAAGAAACAGACTGACACTGCCGCAGCGTTCTTTAAGGTCGCGATGAATGGACCTCGAACTTCGCCCGCACGGCGTTCGCCTTGCCAGGCTCGACCCGCACCGTCATCGCAAAGCGGCCATCCTCATCCAGCGATTGACCCATCACCTCGGTGTGACGGTGCAGCCAGCTCACGCCGGCGCCATCGGCCGGATCGACCAGCAGGTCGAGCACCACACGACGTAAGGCGAGCCGTGTCTCGATCGCCGCGATCAGCGCGTCGACGCCCTCCCCGGTTGCGGCCGAAACCAGCAACGGCCGCTGATGGGCTGGCCGCCGCTCGGCAAGATTTTGCAGCCGCGTCCGGCCATCGGCGTCGAGACGGTCGATTTTATTCCAGACCTCGATCAGCCGGTGTTCATCCTCGGGATCGACGCCGAGCGCGCTCAAAACGTCTGCAACGTCGCGCGACTGCGCTTCGGTGTCCTCGTGCGAAACGTCGCGCACATGCAAAATGACGTCGGCCTCGATCACCTCCTCGAGCGTGGCGCGGAACGCCGCCACCAGCATAGTCGGCAACTCGGAAATGAATCCGACCGTGTCGGACAGGATGATCTTCATGCCACCCGGCAGCGTGACCGCGCGCAGCGTCGGATCGAGCGTTGCGAACAGCATATCGGCTTCGAGCACGCGCGCCCGCGTCATGCGGTTGAACAGCGTCGACTTTCCGGCGTTGGTGTAGCCGACCAGCGCGGCGATCGGATAAGGCACGCGGGCGCGGCTGTCGCGATGCAGCTTGCGCCGTTTCTTGACCTTCTCGAGCTCGACTTCAATGCGCGCCAGCCGCTCCTCGATCAGGCGGCGGTCGGTTTCGATCTGCGTTTCGCCCGGCCCGCCAAGGAAACCGAAGCCACCACGCTGACGTTCCAGGTGGGTCCACGAGCGCACCAGGCGGCTTTTCTGATAGGTCAGATGCGCGTGCTCGACCTGCAGAGCGCCTTCCTTGGTGTGAGCGCGCCGGCCGAAGATTTCCAGGATCAAGCCGGTGCGGTCGAGCACCTTGGCGTTCCATGCCCTTTCCAGGTTGCGCTGCTGGACCGGAGAAAGCGCGCAATCGACCACGACGATGCCGGCGTCAAGGCTTTTGACGAGGCCCGCAATCTCCTCGACCTTGCCGCTGCCGATATAAGTCGCCGGCCGCACCTCATTGAGCAGCACGATGCCAGCTTCGGCCACATCGAGATCAATGGCGAGGGCAAGGCCCACGGCCTCTTCCAGCCGGGCGGCAGGTGCGCGCAAGCCCTGCGGTTCGTGTCCCGCCGCCGTGCGTCCCGCCGATACATGGACAGGTCCGCGACGCCGGTACGGACCGATGACAACAGCACGTCCGGTCCCTGAGCCCGCAGGGCTCAGACGATCCGCGTGCGCGTCACGAGGGCGCGGCTCCAATCAGGGTTTTTCCGCCGCCGCGGGCGGCTCTTCCCCGCCCTCGAACAGCTGGATCGGATGACCTGGCATGATCGTAGAGATGGCGTGCTTGTAGACCAATTGCGAGTGGCCATCCCGTCGCAAAAGAACGCAAAAATTGTCGAACCAAGTCACGACGCCCTGCAATTTAACGCCATTGACCAGGAAAATAGTCAGCGGAACTTTGCTTTTGCGGACATGGTTGAGGAAAGTGTCTTGAAGGTTTTGTGCTCGTTCGGCTGCCATTGCCGTTGTTCCATTATTTATTGCCCGCGGACCCCTGCCGCGGAGCTTTGTTTCACAAGTCGCACCCGGCCCATTGGTTATGGGCCATAGGACTTGGGGCATCGGTATTAGAGGGCACGTCTCCCGATGGCGCAAGTGCAACTTGATGATGGGATTGAACAAAATCATGCCCTTTGGGGCGAATTTGCGATTGGTCCCGTTGAACAGGGGCCATCAGCTTGTTTCGGCGTGGTTGTGGAAATCCCGGCGCAGCGCCATCGCCACCGGTCCCGGAGTACCGTCGCCGACCGCCCGGCCGTTGATCTTCACCACCGGCAGCACAATCTGGCTTGCCGAGGTGATGAATGCTTCGCGCGCGGCGTGAGCCTCCTCCAACGTAAAAGCGCGCACGTCGACTTTGAGCCCTTCGGCGGCAATAATGTCGAGGACGACCGTGCGGGTGATGCCCCGCAGAATGCCATGATCGAACTGGCGGGTGACCACCGTGCCGTTCCGGGTGACGATCCAGGCATTCGATGACGAGCCTTCGGTGACGTAACCCTGCTTGTCGATGAACCAAGCCTCGCGGGCCCCCTGCTCGCGCGCCGCCTGCTTGGCCAGGACATTGGGCAGAAGCGATACCGACTTGATATCGACACGTTCCCAGCGGTTTTCCGGCACCGAAATCACCGCAACGCCTTCGGTCGCCATCCGGTCGGCTGCGGCCGCATCAAGGTTGCGGGCCGTGACCACAACAGTCGGCGCCGTGCCGGCTGGCGGGAAGGCGTGATCGCGGTGCGACACGCCGCGCGTGATCTGCAGGTAGACGATGCCCCACCGCACCCGGTTGCGGCGCGCGACCTCGTGCAGCACGATGCTGAGCGAGGCTGGAGCCATCGGCATGGCAATGCGAAGCTCCGAGAGCGAGTATTCCAGCCGCGCCATGTGCCGGCGCTCGTCGATCAGTTGACCCGCCCTCACCTCGCAGACTTCGTACACGCCGTCTGAGAATTGAAAGCCGCGATCCTCGATATTGATCGAAGCCGAGGCAAGCGGAAGATAGCGGCCGTTGACGTAGGCGATCCGCGACATCGATTATTGTTCCTTTGAAGAGTCGTTTAGCCGATACCGAGCGCCTTGAGCTTACGGTGCAAAGCCGAGCGTTCCATACCGACAAATTCGGCGGTGCGAGAGATGTTGCCGCCGAAGCGATTGATCTGGGCGAGCAGGTATTCGCGCTCGAACAACTCCCGCGCTTCGCGCAGCGGCAAACCCATGAGCTGCTCGCCGCCGTTGCCGTTCGGCATCGAAGGCACCATCGAGCCGACGTCTTGCGGCAGCATGTTGGCGCTGATCACGGCTTCAGGGTCGCCACCGGCCAGGATCATCAGCCGCTCGACGTTGTTGCGCAACTGCCGCACGTTGCCCGGCCAGTCGTGCGATTGCAGCACCGCCATCGCGTCGCCGCCGATCTTGCGTTGCGGCAAGCCGGTCGACTGCGAAATCTGTTCCATGAAATAGGTGACGAGGTCCGGGATGTCCTCGCGGCGCTCGGCGAGCGGCGGCACGCGGATCGGCACCACCGACAGCCGGTGATAGAGGTCCTCGCGAAAGTGACCCGCCGCGATTTCGGCTTCGATGTTGCGGCTGGTGGACGACACGATGCGCACATCGACCGCGACCTTGGTGGAACCGCCCACCCGCTGGAAGGTCTGATCGACCAGGACACGCAGAATCTTGTTCTGGGTGTCGCGCGGCATATCGGCGATCTCGTCGATGAACAGCGTGCCGCCGTGGGCCTCCTCTAGCGCCCCGACTTTGCGCTGCTGCGCGCCATTCGACTGCTCGACGCCGAACAACTCGATCTCCATCCGCTCGGGCGTAATCGCCGCGGCGTTGATGACCACGAACGGGCCGCTGGCGCGGCTCGACAACAAATGCAGGTGCCGCGCGGCGAGCTCCTTGCCGGCGCCCGAGGGACCGACGATCATGATCCGGCTGTTGGTCGGCGCCACCTTCTCGACCGTCTGGCGAAGCTGATTGATCGACGGAGAGCGCCCGATCATGCCCGACGGCGACGGCGTCAATGCTTTGAGTTCGCGAACCTCGCGCCGCAGGCGCGAGGTTTCCAGCGCCCGATCCGCGACCAGGACCAGGCGATCGGCCTTGAACGGCTTCTCGATGAAATCGTAAGCCCCGCGCTTGATGGCAGCCACCGCGGTTTCAATGTTGCCGTGGCCCGAGATCATCACGACCGGCATATCCGGGTGCTGTTCCTTGACCTGGTCGAGCAATTGCAAGCCATCGAGCCGGCTGCCTTGCAGCCAGATATCGAGAAACACGAGATTAGGCCGGCGCGCCTTGATTTCGTTCAACGCGGAGTCGCTGTCGCGCGCCGTGCGCGTGTCGTAGCCCTCATCCTGGAGCAGGCCCGCCACCAATTCGCAGATGTCGGATTCGTCATCAACAATAAGAATGTCGGACGCCATATTGTGATGCTCGCTTGCTGGGAACGTTTGACGGCGGGTTAGGTTTGGGCAAACCGTTCGGGGGGTGGCCCATGCTCAGCGGACAATCGCAATTGCATCCAGGCGCCGCGTTCGCCCGGAAACCTTTCGGATGCGTCGCGAAGCTCGAGGTGACCGCCGTGCTCCTCAAGGATGCGACCGACGATGGCGAGGCCAAGTCCGGTGCCTTTCTCGCGGGTGGTGACATAAGGCTCCAGCAGGCGGTTGCGGTTTTCCTTCGGCAGGCCGATGCCGTTGTCGATCACGTCGATGACGATGTCGTTGCCTTCCCGCGCCGCGCTCACCCGGATGCGGCCGCGGCCGCGCTCGGCCTGCGGCACGGCGGCAATCGCCTCGCTTGCGTTCTTGATAATGTTGGTGAGCCCCTGCGAAACGAGACGCCGATCGAAGCGTGCGGGCATCGGGTCTTCGGCCAGTTCCAGGTCGATGTCGATATCTGCATTGCCGACGCGCATGAGAAACACCACTTGGCGCACCGTATCAGCGATGTCCTCGGCCGCGATCTCCGCCTTAGGCATGCGAGCGAACTTGGAGAATTCATCGACCATGCGCTTGATGTCGTCGACCTGGCGCACGATCGTATCGGTGCATTGCTGAAACACGGCCGGATCCTCGGTGATGGACTTGCCGTACTTGCGCCGCAGCCGTTCGGCGGAAAGCTGGATCGGCGTCAGCGGATTCTTGATTTCGTGCGCGATGCGTCGGGCGATATCCGCCCAAGCGGAGGTGCGCTGCGCCGCCACAAGCTCCGTGATGTCATCCAGAGTGATGACATAGCCGCGCTCCGAGCCCGGCGATTGCTCACTGGTCACGCGCACCGACAGATTGCGCTCGCGGTTTTGCCGGCTGATCGTCACCTGCCCTTGCACCATCCGCTGAATGCCAAGCTGTGCGTTGACGAAAATATCCTTCAGTTCAGGCAGGATTTCCGTCAAAGGGTGGCTGATCGCTTCGGCTTCCACGTGATCCACGAGCTTTTCCGCGGAACGGTTGAGGATGCTGATCCGCCCTTCGGCGTCGACGCCGATTACGCCGGCGCTTGCGCCGGAAAGGACCGCTTCGGTGAAACGCCGCCGCTGATCGATAACGTCGCGGGCGCGCACGATGTCGTCGCGCTGGGTTCGCAATTCGTAGGTCATGCGGTTGAAGGTTTCGCCGAGTTGGGCCAGGTCGCCTTCCGAACGCTGAACCGGAACCTGGATATAAAGATTGCCGGTGGAGACGATATTCGCCGCGCCGATGAGACGCCGGATCGGCGCCACCAATTGGTTGGCGAAACTCAACCCGAGCCACGCAGCGGACAGCAGGACCGCGAGCGCGATCACGGTGTACATCAGCGCAAAGGCAAGCTGCACACCGAAGCGTCGCGATTGCAGGTTGGCAAAGTCGCTGACGGTTGCTTGCGTTTCCCGCAATTGCGAAACCACACGCGGGTCGAGCGGCCGGCTCACGCTTAAATATTCCGAGTCATAGCCACGCAGTTTGACGACCGCGGCCACCGCGTCTGCGCTGAGCAGCATGGCGACCTGCGGTTCAGCCTCGCCGACGCCGACAAGACCGGGGGCCTCCGGCAGCGGGATCGACTGCTGCGGTTTGATATCGGCTTGCTCGACGACCTTCGCGTCGGAGCTGAGGATCGTGGCCGACGACAGCCCGCGTACCTTCGCCTGGGCGGAGAAAAACTGCTTGAAACGCTCGCGATCGGAATCGAACAGCGGCTTGGCGCGCGAAACATCGAACGACATCGCCATGATGTCGCCGCGGATCATCTGCGCGTGCTCCTGCAAGTAGGCATCCGCGACGATCAGCGAATTTTCAATGATCGCCTTGGTTCGCGTCGAAAATAACCGGTCGAGGCCACGATCGAGCGTAACGCTCGCCACCACGGCAACCAGGATGGTCGGCACCGCCGCCACCACGGCGAACAGGGCCACGATGCGCACATGAAGACGTGCAGCGGCGCGCCCGCGCCGGCGTGCCTGCACCACCATCCAAACCTCGCTGGCGATGACGCCAAGCAGCAGGAAGACAGTCAGCGCGTTGATCAGCAGCAGCGTGACGACGACGTTTTGGGTGGGTGCGAGCGGCGTCAGGTCGGCCAGCACGACGAAGGTGGCGAAGGCCGACAGCATGGCCAGGCCGGCGGCGATCGGCCCGAGAATCCGCGCGGCGCGATTGGTTGCAGGCGCGGTGATTTCGACAGGCGTCGTCTGTTCCGCGCTGGCGATACTGGCCATAGTCCCCTAACCCTGCGTCCCGCCCCTCCGCCGAGGGCCGATCATGCAGACGCCCCACCGGTATTCGCAGGCACGCCTGCGAATGACCGATGCATGAGTGATGCTCTAATGCAACACAATGTTGCCGAATTGCGACATTTATCGGGCGCGGAGCGGCCGCGTTTGCGCTGCTGCCGCGCCTCCAGCGACTAACTGCTGGTCCGGATTACGGGGATGTCGAGATCGCGGATCTTCTTGCGGAGTGTGTTGCGATTGAGCCCCAGGAGCTCGGCAGCTCGGATCTGGTTGCCGTGGGTTGCGGCGAGCGCCACCGACAGCAACGGATATTCGACCTCGCGCAAAATGCGATGATAGAGGCCGGGCGGCGGCAGGCCATGATCGAAGTCGGCAAAATAACGCGACAGATTCCGCTCGACCGCGGTCGAAATCGTATCCTCGGCAGCGGCCCGTTCCGGACTTACGGCGACAGGCTGCGCCAATTCGGCATCGATCACCGCCGCTGTGATGGTTTCCTGCGGATAGAGCGCGGCGAGCCGGCGCGCCAGATTCTCCAACTCGCGGACGTTTCCCGGCCAGCGATATCGCTTGAGGTGGTCGAGCGCCGCCGGGTCGATCTGCTTTTGCGGCAGCCCCTCGCGCTCGGCCAGCGCGAAGAAATGGCGGATCAAATCCGGGATGTCCTCCACGCGCTCGCGCAACGGCGGCAAGCGCAAGGGCACGACGTTGAGCCGGAAGAACAGGTCCTCGCGGAACAGCCCCTGCTGGATCAGAACCCGTAGATCCTTGTTGGTCGCGGCGATGATGCGCACATCGCTCTTGATCGGCGTGCGGCCGCCGACCGTGGTGTACTCGCCCTGCTGCAGGACGCGCAGCAGCCGCGTCTGTGCCTCCATCGGCATGTCGCCGATCTCGTCGAGGAACAGCGTGCCGCCCTCGGCTTGCTCGAAGCGCCCGGAGCTTCGCGTGTTCGCCCCGGTGAACGCACCCTTTTCGTGGCCGAACAATTCGGACTCGATCAGGTCGCGTGGAATCGCCGCCATATTGATGGCGACGAACGGTCCGCTGCGGCGCTTGCCGTAATCGTGCAACGCGCGCGCGACCAGTTCCTTGCCGGTGCCGGACTCGCCGGAAATCATCACGGTCAGGTCGGTCTGCATCAGGCGCGCGACCAGACGATAGATTTCCTGCATTGCCGGCGAACGCCCGACCAGCGGGATCGAATCGAGATCGTCGGTCTTGCCGTTCTCGCGCGGCCGTTCCTTGGGTTCCGCCAGCGCGCGCCCGACGATAGCGATCAGTTCCTTCAGGTCGAACGGCTTGGGCAAGTACTCGTATGCGCCGCGTTCGGAGGCTCGGATCGCAGTCATGAAAGTGTTCTGCGCGCTCATGATCAGCACCGGCAGTTCGGGCCGCAGCTTACGGATGCGCGGCAGCAGGTCGAAGGCGTTCTCGTCCGGCATCACAACGTCGGTGATGACGAGATCGCCGTCGCCCTGGCTCACCCAACGCCAGAGCGTTGCAGCGTTGCCGGTGGAGCGCACCTCGTAGCCGGCGCGCGACAGCGCCTGATTGAGAACGGTCCTTATCGCCGCGTCGTCGTCGGCGACCAGAATGCTTCCCGCTGGCATGGAGTCCTCGTTCGGTCTCGGGTCCTCAAGCGGGTGCCGGCCCGGCGCCGTCACCGGTGAACATGGGCATCAGCACGCGGAACACCGTGTGCCGATGTTGCGACTCGCATTCGATGATGCCGCCGTGGTCGCCGACGATCTTGGCGACAAGTGCCAAGCCAAGCCCGCTGCCCGCAGGCTTGGTGGTCACAAACGGATCGAACAGATGCGGCAGCAATTCGTCGGGAACGCCGGGGCCGTTGTCGCGAATGCAGAATTCCAGCGGCAGCGAAACACGTGTTTTCGAGCCGGGAAGCTGGAGCCGCACACCGGGCCGGAACGCCGTGGTGATCTGGATTTCGCCGTCGCCCGCCCCCTCGCCGATCGACTCGGCGGCGTTCTTGATGAGGTTGAGGAAAACCTGAATGAGTTGATCGCGGTTGGCCAGTACCGGCGGCAGCGACGGGTCGTAGGTTTCAGCGAACTTGATGTGGCGAGCAAAACCGGACTGCGCCAGTCGCTTCACGTGCTCCAGAATGACGTGAATGTTGACCGGCTCGCGCTCGACCGGGCGTTCGTCGGAAAACACCTCCATGCGGTCGACCAGTTTCACGATGCGGTCGGCCTCGTCGCAGATCAGTCGCGTCAACGTGCGGTCGTCGTCAGCCGCCGACTGTTCGAGCAATTGCGCCGCGCCGCGGATGCCGGACAGCGGGTTCTTGATCTCATGCGCCAGCATGGCGGCAAGCGCGCTGACCGAACGCGCCGCGCCACGATGGGTCAACTGCCGATCCATCTTGTCGGCGATGGTCCGCTCCTGCAGCATAACCACGACGTGGTTCGGCCGCTCCGGCAGTGGCGCCACATGAAGGTCGACCAGCCGGTCGCCGGGATTGCGCGGCGTGGAAAGATCGACCTTGTACTCGTTCACAGCGGCGCCGCGGTGGCGAACTTGGTCGATCAACGCCAATAGCGGGCTGCCGAACGGCACCAGATCGCGCAGCATCTGCCGACGCAGCAACAGCGCCGACGCCTCGAAAAAGGATTCCGCCGCGACATTGGCATCGGCGATCTTGCCATCCGGCGCAACCGTGACAACCGGCAACGGCAAGGCGTTGAGCACGGCGTCCGACGCGCCGTGCGAAGCCCTGCCGCTATGGAGGTCGGCCTCGCTCATGCCGTGGCTCCTTCGGCGAAAGCGTCGTAGGCTTCCGCAAGCCGCGTTCGCGCCTCGGCCGGCGTGTCGCTGGTCAGCACCGTCCCGCGCCAGCGCTTGAGCGTGTCGAGAGCGATACCGGCACTGGCCGCCGCGGCATCGAGCGCCCAGCCGAGGTGCTTGCGGGCGTGCTTGAGCCCGATGCGCAGGCCGTGGTGTGCCAGCATCTCGTCATAAAGCGCAGCGATCAACGTGAATTGTGTGGCGAGCGGCGGCGCGTCTTCGCGCACGCCAGTCTGCAGATAGCGAGCAATCTGGCCGGGCCGCCACGGTCGTCCCTGTGCCGCGCGGCCGATCATGACGCCATCAGCCCCCGATGCGTGAAGCGCGGCATCGGCGTCGTCGAAGCTGTGGATGTCGCCGTTGACGATCAACGGAATGGAGACGGCGTCCTTGACCGCGCGCACGGCCGCCCAATCGGCGGTCCCCTTGTAGAACTGGCAGCGCGTGCGGCCGTGGACGGTGATGAGTCTGACACCGGCGGCTTCCGCGCGCCGCGCCAGTTCCGGCGCATTGATGCTGCCGTTATCCCAGCCGAGCCGCATCTTCAGCGTGACCGGAACGGCCACCGCTCCGACCGTCGCCTCGATCAGCGTCAGCGCATGATCGAGGTCACGCATCAGCGCCGAGCCCGATTGCTTGTTGGCCACGTGCCGCGCCGGGCAACCCATGTTGATATCGATGATCTGTGCGCCCGAGGCTTCCGCGATGCGGGCCCCCTCCGCCATCCAGTGCGGCTCGCAGCCGGCCAATTGCACGACATGGGTGCCGATGCCTTGAGCCTCCGCGCGCAGCACGGCGTTCGGCCGGCCCTCGATCAAAGCCTCACTCGCGGTCATCTCAGAAACCACGAGACCGGCTCCCAGCTGCGACACCAACCGGCGGAACGGCGCATCGGTCACGCCCGACATCGGCGCAAGCATCACCCGGTTCGGCACGGCCAAATTGCCGATGCCAAAGGCTGGCCTGCTTTCGTTGTCGCCCCGGCGAGATGCCATCCCGTCTTTGCCTATGTTTTAGGCTAAATCGCAATTGCATATACTTTAGCCAAAACGAGGCATCACGCAAGTGCTGCAATGCAACATTTGCATGATGACGACCGCTTTTGCCCCGGCGATGGGAACGCGCTAAAGCGATGGCCGCATTGCGGGTTTGGGAAACGATATGGCGTCTTCAGTTGCTGCTGTGGTTGTCGCTGCCGGGCGCGGTTTGCGCGCCGGTGGCGGATTACCGAAACAATACAGGCTGTTGGCGGGGGAAGCTGTGATCCGTTCGAGCCTGTCGCTGTTCGCCTGGCATGGCGAGATCAGCGCTGTTCAAGCGGTGATCCACCCCGACGACCGGGCGAATTATAACAAGGCGGCCGCCGGTCTGCGCCTGCTGCCGCCTGTGGCCGGCGGCGCGACACGGCAAGCCTCGGTCCGGGCCGGGCTCGAGGCCCTCAATGCCGCCGCACCCGATATCGTGCTGGTACATGACGCGGCCCGGCCGTTCTGCTCGACGGAATTGGTGTCCCGCGCCATTGCCGCCTGCGGCCAAACGGGTGCGGCTGTTCCGGCTCTGGAGGTCACCGACACCATTAAGCGCGTCGATGCCGACGGCTATGTGGATGGGACGGTCGACCGTGCGCCGCTGCGTGCGGTGCAGACGCCGCAGGCGTTCGCCTTTCCGGCTCTGCTCGAAGCACACCGCCGCGCGGCCAGGGATGGCCGTGAGGATTTCACCGACGACGCGGCGTTGGCCGAATGGGCGGGGCTGAAGGTGACCGTGTTTGCGGGGGAGAGTGGCAACGTGAAACTGACAACAGACGAAGATTTCGCCAAGGCCGAGGCGCGACGGATCGCGAGCCTGACCGACGTGCGCCTTGGCAATGGTTTCGACGTGCATGCCTTTGGCGACGGCGATCATATCTGGCTGGGCGGCATCCGCATTCCTCACGATCGCGGGCTGACCGGCCACTCGGATGCCGACGTCGGCCTGCACGCGCTGGTCGACGCCATTCTCGGTGCCCTCGCCGATGGCGACATCGGCAAGCACTTCCCGCCAACCGATCCGCGCTGGAAGGGCGCAGCCTCCGATCAGTTCCTGAAGTTCGCAGTCGAGCGCGTGGCCAAGCGCGGCGGTAAGATCGCCCACCTCGATTTGACCGTGATCTGCGAGGCGCCGAAGATCGGCCCGCACCGCGATGCCATTCGCCAGCGCATCGCCGAGATCGCCGATCTGTCCATCGAGCGCGTCGCAGTGAAGGCAACGACCAGCGAGCAACTCGGCTTCACAGGCCGCAAGGAGGGCATCGCCGCCATCGCCACGGCGACGGTCCGCCTGCCCTGGTCCTGGTGACAGCCGTGGCCGCAGGCCCTGAAACGCAAGCCGCCGCGATTGCCCTGCTCGACCTGTGCAAGGCGAAGGGGCTCATGGTTGCGACCGCGGAATCCTGTACCGGCGGCTTGGTCGTCGGCGCGCTGACCGACATCGCAGGCTCGTCGGCCGTGGTGGACCGCGGCTTCGTCACCTACACCAACGAGGCCAAGGAACAAATGCTCGGCGTGCCGGCGGAGACGCTGAAGCGGCACGGAGCGGTCAGCCGTGCGACCGCGGAAGCAATGGCGAAGGGCGTATTGGCGCACGCGCCCGCCGATCTGGCCGTGTCGATCACGGGGATCGCCGGTCCTGGCGGCGGATCGGCCGACAAGCCAGTCGGGCTTGTTCATTTTGCCGCCGCGGCTCGCGATGGCCGCCTCCTTCACCGCGAGCGTCGTTTCGGCGACATCGGCCGCGCCGACGTGCGGCGGCTCTCGGTGCTGGAAGCGCTGGCCCTGTTGATGGAACTGGCTTCCGGAGAGAAGCTGGAGAATTAAGCCGTTTTTCGCCCGTACACTTGGTCGGCACGCGCCTCGAAGGCGGTGGCGAAGCGGCGGAAGGCGGCATCGAACATCGATCCCATCAGCACGCCGAGCATCCGGCTGCGGAATTCGTAGTCGATGAAAAACTCGATCTCGCAAGATTGCTCGCCGGTCGGCGTGAATGTCCAGCGGTTCTGCATGTGGCTGAACGGGCCTTGAAGATACTCGACCAGGATTTGAAGCTTCGGCCGGTCGAGGGTGACTCGGCTGCGGAAGCTTTCACGCACAAGCTTGAACGAGACCGTCATGTCGGCGACGATGGTTTCGATGCCCTCGCCTCCGGGCGTCCGCTGTCGCACCTTGAGCGCACGGCACAGCGGCACGAATTCCGGGTAACGCTCAACGTCTGCGACCAGGTCAAACATGTCGGCGGCCGAATGGCCCACCCGTCGCCTGGTCGAGAATTGAGGCATGAATCTTAAGTTGCCGGCGTTGCCGCGCGTGCGGCCTTGAGCCGGGCGAAGTCCTCGCCGGCATGATGCGACGACCGCGTCAGCGGCGACGAGGACACCATAAGGAATCCTTTGGCAAACGCGACGGTTTTCAGCGACTCGAATTCGTCGGGCGGCACAAACCGCATCACCGGATGATGCTTGCGGGTCGGCTGGAGGTACTGGCCGATGGTGAGGAAGTCGACACCCGCCGAGCGCAGATCGTCCATCACCTGCAGCACTTCGTTTCGCTCCTCGCCGAGGCCAACCATGATGCCGGACTTGGTGAACATGGTCCGGTCGATTTCCTTGACGCGCTGAAGCAACCGCAGCGAGGCGAAGTACCGCGCGCCCGGCCGCACTGTCAGATAGAGCGACGGCACCGTTTCCAGGTTGTGGTTGAACACATCGGGCCGCGCCGAGACCACCTGCTCCATCGCGCCGTCTTTGCGCAAGAAGTCGGGGGTCAGCACCTCGATTGTGGTGCCGGTGCAGCGCTCGCGGATCGCCGTGATCGTCTTGGCGAAATGGCCGGCGCCGCCGTCATCGAGATCGTCGCGGTCGACCGAGGTGATGACCACATGCGCAAGCCCGAGCTTGGCCGTCGCCTCGGCGACATGAACCGGCTCGCCGGGGTCGAGCGCGCCCGGCAGACCGGTCTTGACGTTGCAGAAGGCGCAGGCCCGCGTGCAGGTATCGCCGAGGATCATGAAGGTGGCGTGCTTCTTGTCCCAGCACTCGCCGATGTTGGGGCACCCGGCCTCCTCGCAGACCGTGTGCAGCCCGTTCTGGCGCACGATCGCGTGCGTGGCCGCATAGCCCTTGGATACGGGCGCCCGCACCCGAATCCAGTCCGGCTTGCGGAGCATCGGCGTATCGGGCCGGTGGGCCTTTTCCGGGTGGCGCGGGCGGCCTGCAGTGTGATCGAGCACAACGGTCATAATGGCCCTTACTTACGAAGACGCGCGCCCGACCGCAACGGGAGGCCGCGGCCCGTCTTCCACCCGCCCCGGGCGCTGGAAACCGGAATCTCCATTTGGCAGCCAGGATAGCACAATCGTTCGTTCCGCTCCCGTTCATGGAATTCGGCTAAACTGAACCCATGACAAGGCGATCCTTCGGCCCCCTTACCCTGGCGCGGTTCCTGCTGTGCCTGCCGTTCTTCATCATGCTGGTTCTCATGCTGATGGAGGCGGCGCTCAACGCGACCACGACCTATCTGGTGATCCAGACGGGCCGCGACGTGGCGCGGGGCACGTTCCTGCTGGCCGACCTGCTCTGGATCCTGGCCGCGCAATCCGCAGCCTACGCCATTGGCGCGATCAGTTGGATCTTTGCCGAGCGCACGGGCTTTCTGGCCTACGGCCGCTATATCCTTCGTTTCGCCCGTGACAATCGCCATGAAACCAAGCTGCTCGGTGACAAGGAGGCGCGCGAGCGGGTCGAGCCGTTCCTCACCGGCGAGACGTTCTACGTCTATTTCCAATTGCTGTACGAAATCGAAGGCGATCTTCGGATCCTGCTGTCGATCATCCTCAATGTGATCGTGCTGGGCACCCAGATCGACGGCTCGCTGCCGCTTGCCTATGCGGCGGTGTTCGCGGTGCTGTTCCTGATGCAATGGACGATGCGAAAGCGCGTATCGAACGCCTACCTCGAAAACCAGCGGATGACCAACCGCATGACGGCGCAGGGCTATACCGCCTGGGACAACGTGTTCGCCGGCAACCGTTACAACCTGCGGCTCTGGATTGCCGGCTTCAAGCGCAAGCTGCGCGACGGCTTGGATGCGCAGATCACCGCCATCATGACCAAGGAGGGCTTGAGCGCCGCCAGCGCGATCGTGGGACTGGCGATCGTGTTCTCGGCGATGGCCTACATCTCGGTGCACAGCGCCGGCGACCTGGAGGTGATGATCGCGCTCGCCGCCACCCTGCCGCGGCAGATCGAGATGACGCAGGACGTGCACACCTTCACCGCCGGCTGGAACGAGCTGCTGGCGAGCTGGGCGCGCATGACCGGCGTCGCCGCCAACATGCATCCGCCGGCCGACCCGGATTTCGATGCGCGTATGAAACTCGACCGGCTGATGCTCCGGGAAGACGGCGGGACGCGCACGGTGTCCTCGCTCGACGATGCGATGGCGCTGATCCTCGCGCATCCCGCCGGACGCATCAACGTGCGCGGCCCCAACGGATCCGGCAAATCGACGCTGCTCGCGAGCCTGAAAGCCAAGGTCAAGACCCGAGCGTACTATTGGCCGACGGCCGACCGGCTGGCGTTTGCTTTCGCACAAGGTCACGACGAGGTCGAGACGGACGAGGACGGCGATCCGTTGCCGCCGAGCGAGTCGAGGCGACCCGGTTTCTCATCCGGCGAGCGGCAGTTGCGCGCCTTGCAGGAGATCGTGCGCCACACCGATGCGCCGATCTACCTGCTGGACGAATGGGATGCGAACCTCGATCCCGGCAACCGCGCGGCGGCGGATGCCCTGGTCGAAGAGC
>JAFKKQ010000250.1:0-2833 GCA_017304505.1 Hyphomicrobiales bacterium
TCGCCGAGGAGGCGCTCGTGTCGCGGGCAACGGCCTACCGCTACTTTCCCAACGTGGAAGCACTCCTCGTCGAGGCGTCGTTCGACATCTCAATTCCGCAGGAGAAGGAGTTGTTTCACGACGGCGCGGAGGTTGACCCGGTTTCGCGTGTTCAGCGGCTCGATACGGCGATTCACGATATGGTTCTCGCCAACGAAGCTTCGCTTCGCATGATGCTGGTGCACACTCTCCAGCACGCGGCAAAGGATACGCCGGAAGGGGAGGTCCCCGTTCGCCAGAACCGTCGCACGCCTTTGATCGAGGCCGCTCTCAAACCCGCCCGAGGTCAATTCAGTGCGCAAGCGCTTGAGACCCTGAGCAAGGCGCTCGCGCTCATTATCGGCACGGAAGGGATGATCGTGATCAAGGACGTGCTGCAGCTCGATGATGCCGACGCACGGAACGTGAAGCAATGGGCCATCCGTGCCTTGATCGAGGCTGCGACGGCGGATGCGCGCGACGCCTTGCCTGGAGCGCGACGTCGCGGGCGTGTTGCCGCGAATAAGCCCGAACGGCGAAAGAGTGTTGGAAAGAGCGGCCGTCAAAGTGGCGCCGCCCGCCGCTGAATTCTGGGAACGGGGTTTCGACCGCGAGAACCCTATGGATAAACCGCAAGGAGAGTTCCATGGAAACCAGGATCGCTGAAATCGCAGACGGCATTTACCGCCTCTCGACCTACGTGCCCGACATCGCCCCGCCGGCCGGCTTCACCTTCAACCAGTTCCTTGTCATGGGCGACGAGCCGCTGATGTTTCACACCGGCTTGCGTAAGATGTTCCCGCTCAATCGCGATGCGCTCGCGCGCATCATGTCGCCCGAGCGGCTGCGCTGGATCGCCTTCGGCCACTACGAGGCAGACGAATGCGGCGCGATGAACGAATGGCTCGCGGTCGCCCCAGATGCGCAGGTTGCTCACGGCCAGACCGGCTGCCTGGTGTCGCTGAACGATATGGCGGATCGTGCGCCGCGCGTGCTGGCTGATGGCGAAGCGATCGAACTCGGTCGCGGCAAGCGCGTGCGTTACATTGATACGCCGCACACGCCGCACGGCTGGGACGCCGGGGTGATGGTTGAGGAGTCGACCGGCACCCTCTTGTGCGGCGATCTCTTTACACAACTCGGCGACGGCCCGGCTTTGACACAGGGCGATGTGGTGGGGCCGGCCATCGCGGCGGAGGATCTGTTCAAATATTCGAGTCTCGCCCCGGACATGGGTGCGACCATCCGCGCGCTCGCGAAATATTCTCCGCGCACGCTGGCATTGATGCACGGCCCATCCTTCGCCGGCGATGGCGCAGGTGCGTTGCGTGCGCTGGCCGATGACTACGACCGGCGGCTTCGCAGCCGGCCGAGCGCCGCCGCGTAGCCCTCGCGGCGCAACTCCCCCGTTGAGGCCCCGGCGATGCGCCGGGGCTCCGCAAATCGAACGCGGTTTTCGTGCGTCAAAGCGAAAATCAGCGAGTTGCTGCCCAGTTCCGCACGGTGGCGGAGAGGGTGGGATTCGAACCCACGATACGGTTTCCCGTATACACGCTTTCCAAGCGTGCGCCTTCAGCCACTCGGCCACCTCTCCGTCGCAACTGAGCACTTCTATGAAGGCCCGCGCATCTCACGTAAAGACGCGCGCTCAGCGCCGATACACCCGCAGGCCCTGGGCAAGAGTGCTGCAGCCGCAGGCGGCGGCACTATAGCCACGGTCCTACCGCAAACAACCCAAACTGCAGGCCGATCAACCCTTTCTGAGCGGCAAATCCCGATAATTCCGTAACTTGTCCAAATATGCGTATTTCCGCATATGTTTGACCCTGTCGCTGTTTAGCGGGAGAAAGGCCGCAGGAGCGACGATGACCGGCGATCACACGGCTCTGCAATTGGTGCTGTCGGCCGATCCGGCATTGATGGCTATCGTCGTATTGTCCTTGACAGTGAGTTTGACGGCGGTGGCCGCGGCGACGCTGATCGGCCTGCCGCTCGGTGCCGCCATCGCGTTGCTGCGGTTTCCCGGCCGCGAGGTAATGATCGTCGCGCTCAATGCCCTGATGGGTCTGCCGCCTGTGGTGGCCGGGCTTGCGGTTTATCTGCTGCTGTCGCGGTCCGGCCCGCTCGGCGCCTGGGGTCTGTTGTTCACCCCGCAGGCGATGATGATTGCCCAGGCTATCCTGGTGACGCCGATCATTGCCGCTTTGGCGCGGCAGACCATCGAGGACCTCTGGGTCGAATACCGCGATGAGCTTGCCGCACTCAATATCAGCCCGCCGCGCCGCATCGCGACCCTGATCTGGGATGCGCGCTTCAGTCTTGTGACGACGTTGCTTGCCGGTTTCGGCCGGGCTGCCGCCGAGGTCGGCGCCATCATTATCGTTGGCGGCAACATCGAGGGCTTCACCCGCACCATGACCACGGCGATTGCGCTCGAGACCTCGAAGGGCGATCTGCCGCTGGCGCTGGGCCTTGGCATCGTGTTGATCGCGATTGTCGTCGTCGTCAACGCATTGGCCTGGGCTGTGCGTCAGGCCGGCGAGCGCTTTGCCGGGTGACCGATATGCACGGACCCGCAACCGACCTGCCGATCATGCTGCGAGACGTGAGCTGCCGTGTGCGTAACATTACCATCCTGGATCGGGTGTCGCTCCGCCTTACGCCGGGTTCGCCGACAGTGCTGATCGGCCCGAACGGTGCCGGCAAGACGACATTGCTGCGCGTCGCAATGGGCTTGGTCCGGCCGACCTCCGGCCAGGTCACGTTCGGCGGCCGCAGCAGCGTGCCGCCATCGCGCCGCGCCATTGTCTTTCAG
>JAFKKQ010000250.1:2858-18591 GCA_017304505.1 Hyphomicrobiales bacterium
TGAATTGCTCGACACAGTCGGGCTTTCCGGCCTCGGCGGCCGGCCGGCGCGGCAGCTGTCCGGCGGCGAGCAGCAGCGCCTGGCGCTGGCACGCGCGCTCGCTCGCGACCCGGAGGTTCTGTTCCTCGACGAACCCACGGCAAGCCTCGATCCAGCCGCGACCAAAGCGATCGAGGATGTCGTGAAAGTGGTTGCCGCGCGCGGCATCAAGGTGGCGATGTCGACGCACGATCTCGGCGAGGCCCGCAGGCTTGCCGGAGAAATCGTGCTGATGCATCGCGGCCGGGTGCTGGAAACCGGTTCCGCGGAGGAATTCTTTGCCGGCCCGAAGACCGAAGAAGGCCGGCGCTTCATCGCCGGCGAGCTGCTGGTCTGATTCACGAACCGAAACAGAACAAGTCACAACAATGAGGAGAACTTCATGAAAACCCGTCGCACCGTCGTCGCATTCGCTGCCGCCGTATTGCTGGCCGGCGTCTCGATGGCATCCGCGCAGGACAAATCGATCGTGGTTGCTTCGACCACGTCGACGCAGGACTCTGGACTGTTCGAATATCTCCTGCCGATCTTCAAGCAGAAGACCGGCATCACAGTGAAGGTCGTGGCGCAGGGCACCGGGCAGGCGCTCGATACGGCGCGGCGCGGCGACGCCGATGTGGTGTTTGTCCACGCCAAGGCGCAGGAGGAGAAATTCCTGGCCGAAGGTCACGGCGTGAAGCGTTATCCGGTGATGTACAACGACTTCGTCGTGATCGGCCCCAAGAGCGATCCCGCCGGCATCAAGGGCATGAAGAGCGTCACCGATGCCTTCAAGGCGATCAAGGCAAAGCAGGCATCCTTCATCTCGCGCGGCGACCGTTCCGGCACCCACAGCGCCGAGCTCAGGCTCTGGAAAGCCGCCGGCATCGACATCGAGAAGGATAAAGGCCCCTGGTACAAGCCGATCGGCCAGGGCATGGGAGCGGCACTCAACACCGCGGGCGCAAGCAACGCCTACGTGCTGTCGGACCGCGGCACCTGGATCCACTTCAAGAACAAGGGCGATCTCACCATCCTGGTCGAAGGCGACAAGCGGCTGTTCAATCAGTATGGCGTCATGCTGGTGAACCCTGCCAAGCACCCGACCGTGAAGAAGGAGCTTGGCCAGACGTTCATCGATTGGCTGGTTTCGCAGGAAGGGCAGAAGGCAATCGCCGGCTACAAGATCAACGGCCTGCAGTTGTTCTTCCCGAATGCCAACGATCCGAGTGCATGACAACGATGCGCGTGACGTTTGCCGCAGCGATCCTCGGAGCGCTTGGCATGACGGGTGCAGCCCACGCCGACACGATCCAACTCTACGCCGCCGGCAGTTTGCGGGCGGCGTTGAGCGATGTTGCCAAGGCGTTTGAGGCCGAGATCGGGCATCGGGTCGAGACGACGTTCGGACCGTCGGGGCTGCTCAAGGACGAGATCGCCGGCGGTGCCGGCGCTCACGTCTTTGCATCGGCCAACATGGAGCATCCGCAGGCGCTCAGCGCAGCGAAGAAAAGCGGACCGGTGCGGCGCTTCGCCCGCAACCGATTGTGCGCCCTGGTGCGGCCGCGGCTCGAGGTCGACAGCGCGACGCTGCTGCAGCGGATGCTTGATCCGTCCGTGAAACTCGGCACCTCGACACCGAAAGCGGACCCATCCGGCGATTATGCATTCGAGGTGTTTCGCAGGGCTGAGTCCGTTCAGCCCGGTGCACAAGCCGCGCTGGAGAAGAAGGCGCTTCAACTCACCGGCAACGCCGGCAGCGCCAAGCCGCCGTCCGGACGCTCGGTCTACGGCTGGCATGTCTCCGAGGGTCGTGCCGACATCTTTTTGGCCTATTGCACGGCCACGCGTGAGGCGCGGAACCAGAATCCGGATCAGCAGATTGTGGTGCTACCGGACAACCTTTCGGTCGGTGCCGACTATGGGCTGACCGTGATTTCCGACGCGCCGCCCGCGGCGGAGCGGTTCGCCGCGTTCATTCTTTCGCCGCGCGGTCAGGACATCCTGGTCCGCTATGGGTTTTCAAGCGGCCAACCATAATGAGGAGAATGCGATGAAGCTCAGCGCACGCAACAAGATCAAGGGCACGATTACCGACGTGAAGAAGGGCGCTACCACCACGCACGTCAAGATCGATATCGGCGGTGCGACCATCACCTCTTCGATCACCAACGAGGCTGCCGAAGAATTGAAACTGGCGGCCGGTCAGACCGCCTATGCGGTTATCAAGGCCAGCGATGTCATGGTGGGCGTCGATTGAGCTGCGCGGCTTGACCGTTCGATAGATTCGACGCGCGCTGCTTTTCGGCAGGCTGCTTATGGGCCAGGTCGGGGCGCGCGGGCCGGCCCTTGAGTGTCCCAACAACGGTGATGCGGAGGGCTTTTCAAGCCGGACGATCTGTGCGACATTCGCTATATCTTGATAGATATAGCGTCCTTGCGCGATGGCGCTTCAATCCGGCGGGACTTGGGAATGAGTTCGCTTTCGGGGCATCTGCGCTCCAGCCTCTATGGCCTGCCGCTCGAAGCGCGGACGCCGCCTGCCGTCGCCGAACTGGCGGCGCTCGCGGCAAACAGGCCGCAGACCGCGCCGATTCAGAAGCCACAAAGCCTCAAGCCGAAAACCGTCAGCCGCCGCTCGAGAATTTGGGAGTTGAACAGCCACCTGCATTGCTCGATCATCGGCACCTGCCTTTCGGCGGCCGAGCTTCGCCGCCTGCTGGTGCGGTTGAAGGTGGCGGGCATTGAAACGGCGGATGAGCACGAACTCCACATGCTCGGCGTCCTCCTGGCGAACCGCCCGGAGGAGGGTGCGAAGCTGCTGCAAAAGACTCTCGACCGGCGCCACCAGGTCACGATCCATCAGTTCGCAAAAGCAAGGGATGACGCTTCGATCGCCGCGCTTTGGCGGAAGGCGATCACCGGTGGCGATATCCCGGGCGCCTATTGGGCCGTTCTCACGCACCCCGATTCGTCCGACAGGCTCGTGCAAAAGGCGTTTGGCGACATCCATATGCTGTCGCATCTCATGGGCGCGACCAACTGCGCCGATCTGCAGCGCATGCGCCGGCTCGAAGATGAAAACGCGGTGCTGGTGGACAAGCTCGATCGTCAGCAGAAGCAACTGCACGGCGGATTTGTCGAGCGTGACCGCAAGATCGAGCGACTGACGAAGTCGCTGGCGGACAAGATCCAGCATGACGGCGGTTCCCCTGCGGACCACGGCGGCGATGAGATCATGACGCTCCGGGCGACCATTGCCGATCTGAGCCGACAACTGGCGAGCGAGGCCGGACGCCGGGAGCGGCTGGAGCAGCGGCAGAAGGCCCTTGAGGAGGCCGACCGCGCACGCCGGGCGGCGGAGGAGGAGCGCGATGCGCTCCGTCACGAACTTGAAACCATCGAGCGTGGCATCGGCTCGATGATTCCCGACGCGACGGCAGGGAGCATGCCGTCACTTGATCTCAATGGCCTCGCCGTTCTCTATGTCGGCGGCCGCCTGAGCCAGATTCCGCAGCTCCGCGCGCTGGTCGAGCACGGCGGCGGCGAGTTCCTCCATCACGACGGCGGGATCGAACACGCGGCGGCGCTGCTGCCCGGCCTGGTCGGCCGCGCCGACGTCACGGTTTTCCCCGTCGATTGCGTCAGTCATAACGCCATGACGTCGGCCAAGCGGGCCTGCCAGCAGTTGAACAAGCCCTACGTCGCGCTGCGCACATCGAGCCTCACTTGCCTGTTGTCGTCGCTGACGTCCCGCGCCAACACCGCAATGATGGAGACCGCCTGACAAGGCGGGCCCGGCCGCGTCCCCAAGGGTCTTGTTGTTAAGGGCCTTGTCGTTCGCCGGCGTTGCCGCTTGCTTTGGCGGCGGGCGCGCCCGATGTATCGTGCCGCGACCCACGGAGCGCATGGGAGCGGACATCGTGAGCGGCACCAGACTGACGTTGCGGGTGGATTTCGGAGCCAGCCGGTCCATCGGGCCGGGAAAGATTCGCCTGCTCGAGGCCGTCGATCGCGACGGCTCGATCTCGCAGGCCGGCCGGGCGCTGGGCATGTCCTATCGGCGGGCCTGGCTTCTGATCGACGATATGAACCGCTGCTTCCGTCAGGCGGTGGTGAGCGCCAAGCCGGGTGGCTCGCAGGGTGGCGGGGCAGCCCTCACCCCGTTTGGCGCCGAACTTGTGCGCGATTACCGCGCGATCGAAGCTGCCGCCGCTGCGGCTGCGAGGCCGCGTTTGCGTGGTCTTGAAGCCGCCCTGCGGAAGACGAAAACGCCGTCGGATGCCAATCCGCCACTCAAGAACTCGATCCGGGGCCGCTCGCCGCGGGCGGCATCGTGAAACGAGGCGCCGCGCCGTGAACCGATCCGCCGCGCCGGGGATGGCGATTGCGGGCGGTGTTCTCGTTGCCGCGCTGCTGTTGGCGTTTGCGGTTGGCCAGTATCCTGTCAGCTTCGGCGACATGCTCGATGTTCTCGTCGCCAAATTGACCGGTCACGCGCCGGATGTGCCGGCGGCCGTGGAGAGTGTCATCTGGCAGGTGCGGGGGCCGCGCGTGGTGGCCGCCGTGCTGGTCGGCGCAGCGCTGGCGGTGGCCGGCACAGCGTTCCAGGGCCTGTTCCGCAATCCACTCGTCTCGCCCGATATTCTCGGCGCATCCTCGGGCGCGGCGCTTGGTGCCGTGCTCGGCATCTATTTCTCGCTCGGCGTGTTTGCGATCCAGGGGCTCGCTTTTATCGGCGGCCTGGTAGCGGTGGCGGCGGTCTACATGATCGGTTCGACGGTGCGCTCCCGCGATCCGATCCTGGTCCTGGTGCTCACCGGCGTGGTGATCGGCGCGCTGCTTGGCGCCGGCGTCGGCCTCGTGAAATACTTGGCCGATCCCTACAACCAGCTCCCGGCGATGACGTTCTGGCTGCTTGGCAGCCTTTCCGCGACCGGCGTTGCCGATCTGGTGCCGCTGTTCGGGCCAGTCGCCGTGGGTACGCTCGTGCTGCTGGCGCTGCGCTGGCGCATGAATGTCATGTCGCTGCCGGAGGAAGAAGCGCGCGCGCTGGGCGTGCCGACGGGGCCGCTGCGCATTGCCATTGTCGCCGCGGCGACGCTGGTGACGTCGGCGAGCGTCGCCACGGCCGGCGTCATCGGCTGGATCGGCCTCATCGTGCCGCACATCGCGCGCACGCTGGTCGGCCCCGACTTTGCGCGGCTGATTCCGGCCGCGGCGCTGCTCGGCGGTGGCTTTCTGCTGGTCATCGACACGCTGGCGCGATCCGTCGCGGCGATCGAAATTCCGCTCGGCATCCTCACCGCCGTGGTCGGCACGCCATTTTTTATCTGGCTGCTGACCGGCGTGTCCAAGACGTGGTCGTAGCGATGATCCTCTCCGGGCACGACCTGTCGATCGGCTACAGCGACCGCCTGGTCGGGCAGCATCTCGACGTGGCGCTGACGACCGGCGAGGCGCTGGCTTTGCTCGGACCCAACGGCGGCGGCAAGACGACGCTGCTCAAAACGCTGCTCGGACTGATCGCGCCCAAGGCCGGAGAGGTGCAACTCGGTGGCCGAACGCTTGCGAGCTATCCGAGCCGCGAGCGCGCGCGCCTGATCGCTTACGTGCCGCAATCGCACATCGCCACCTTTGCGTTTACGGTCGAGACTATCGTGCTGATGGGGCGCACGGCGCATGGCGGCCTGTTCAGCCAGCCGACGGCGGCCGATCGCGCCGTCTCTGCGCGTGTGCTGGATCGGTTCGGCATCGGGCACTTGCGCGAGCGGCCGTACACCATGATCTCGGGGGGCGAGCGGCAACTCGTGCTGCTGGCGCGGGCGCTGGCCCAGGAGCCGCAGTTCATCGTGCTCGATGAGCCGACGGCGAGTCTCGACTTCGGCAACCAGGGTAAGGTCATGCGCGAAATCCGCGCGCTGGCGGCGGCTGGTCACGGCGTTTTGTTCACCACCCATGACCCCAACCATGCGTTGCGCGCGGCCGACCGCGTATTTTTGCTCCGGGACGGGGTCCGGATCGCCGAAGGCAAGACCGAGGCGGTCCTGGTTCGCGAGCAATTGGAGGCGCTTTATGGTGCGCCGGTGGAAACGGTCATGGACGGCGGGGGCGGCCGCAAAGCATTCCTGCCGGGCTAATCGGAACAACGCCCGGGCCGGGGGTGTTTATGGGCGGAGCGGTTGCCATGACGGCACCGTTCCTGCGAGGATGACTCCCATGAAACTCATCGTTTCCGTGGCGACGTTGATCGTATCCATCGCGCTTGCCGCACCCTCCGAGGCTGCGACCAAGAAGACCAACAAGAAGCCCGTTCCTCGCGCGAACGCCAGCGCGATCTATTCCCAGCCCGCCGTGCATCCTTATGACGTTTACGTCAGCGGCGAGTGGGTCGGTCGCGATCCGGATCCTTCGATCAGGTCTTTCATGATGCGCAATCCGCATATATGGGACGGCCCGGACTGAAGGCTGTCGACAGAGGGGACTGGAGTTTCGGCTCGGAATTCAAGCCGAACGGGACGTCTGGTGGCTGAGGGCATGAGTGACACGAAAATCAGGGTGATGAGCGCCGGCGCCGTGGAAGGCCCGGTGCGCGAGTTGGCGTCGGCGTTCGCACGCGACACCGGCCGGGAGGTTGTGCTGACGTTCAACACCGTCGGCGCATTGCGGGATCGTTTCGTCGGCGGTGAGCAGACCGACGTGATCATCCTATCGTTCCCCGCTATCGAGGCGCTGGAGAAAAACGGACGGCTGGCGGCTGGCAGCCGCACCGACCTGGGCCGTGCGTCTTGTGGCGTCGCCGTGCGCGACGGCATGCTGATGCCGGATATCTCGACGCTCGAGAGCTTTACCCGCATGCTCAAGAACGCCGGTTCGATCGCCGCCAACGATCCGGCGCACGGCGGCTCGTCAGGCATTTATCTCGCCGATCTGCTCAAGCGCATGGGGCTCTACGACGAGGTCCAGCCGAAGCTGGTGCTGTGCAAGACCGGACGCGACTGCGCGCTGACGCTGGTGCGCGGCGAGGCGGAAATCGGCATCACCTTCACCAGCGAATTTATCGCCGTTCCCGGCACGCGTGTTGTCGGCACGTTTCCCAAGGACATTGCTTACGTGAACGGCTACGCCGGCGCGATCCCCAAGGCCGCGTCGCCCGAACCGGGACAGGTGTTTTTGTCCTATCTCACCAGCCCGGCCTCGAAAGAGCGCTTCAAATCGTTCGGGTTGGAGTGAGGCTGCGGCCGGACAGGATCGCGGCAAAATGCCGGATCATGGCTATATTGACGTGATGCCTGCCAGAAAGACCAAAAACGGTTACCTGATCCAGCCCGATCCGCACGACCCGCGGCTGACCGAGCGCGTCCGGGGCATCGACCAGACCGGTGCGAATATCGAAACCGCCGTGACGGTGGAGCGCGCGCTGACGATCTTCCTCAATTCGCAGGAGATCGTCACGGCGATGACGATCGGTGACTATCCCGAATATCTCGCCATCGGCTACCTGCTGAACCAGAACATGCTGCTGCCGACCGACGTGGTCACCGGCGTCGATTACGACGAGGACCTGGCGGTGGTGGTCGTTCGCACCAAGCGCAAGACCAATTACGAGAAGAAGCTGAAGAAGAAGGTGCAGACCTCCGGCTGCGCTCAGGGCACCGTGTTCGGCGACCTGATGGAGGCGCTTGAAGACATCAAGCTGCCGGATGCCGAGTTGCGCACGTCCTGGCTCTATGCGCTGACCAACACCATCAACACCACGCCCTCGCTTTATCTCGAGGCCGGCGCGATTCACGGCTGCGTGCTGGCGGAGCAGGATCGCCCGCTGGTCTATATGGAGGATGTCGGTCGCCACAACGCCGTGGACAAGATCGCGGGCTGGATGTTCAAGCATCGCGTGCGTCCGGACGGCAAGATTTTCTACACCACCGGGCGTCTTACTTCGGAAATGGTGATCAAGACCGTGCGCATGGGTATTCCGATCCTGGTGTCGCGTTCGGGCTTCACCGCATGGGGCGTAGAGCTTGCGCGCAAGGCGAACCTCACGCTGATCGGCCGCGCTCGCGGCAAGCGCTTCATCGCGTTGGCCGGCGAGCAGCGCATCGTGTTCGACCAGGACCTCGCCTTCGTCGAGGAGGAGAGCGCCAAGAACCGTCGCAAGGCCGCGGTCCCTGATGACTGATACGCCGCCGCAGCCGGCGACGCTCGGCCTCATTCTCGCCGGTGGTCTCGCCCGTCGCATGGGCGGCGGCGACAAGCCGCGAACCGCCATCGGCGGCACAACAATCCTGTCGCGCGTGCTGGAGCGCATGCGGGCGCAATGCGCGCGTCTCGTGCTCAACGCCAACGGCGATCCGTCACGTTTCGCGGATACCGGCCTGCCGGTGATCACCGATAACGTGCCGGGTTTCGCCGGACCTCTCGCGGGCGTGTTGGCTGGTCTCGATTGGGCTGCGGCGAATGCGCCGGAATTTGACTATGTTGTCAGTGTGCCGGGCGATTGCCCGTTCTTGCCGCGCGATCTGGTTGTGCGTTTGCATCGGGCGCGGCGGGAGCAGGGTATGCCGCTCGCCTGCGCGCGCTCGGGCGAATGGCGGCACCCGGTGGTGGCGATGTGGCCCGTGGGGCTGCGGGCGGATTTGCGCGCGGCGCTGACACAGGAAGGCTTGCGCAAGATCGAGGTCTGGACCGCGCGGCATGGCGTCGCGCTGGCGAACTGGCCGACGGAGCCGGTCGATCCGTTCTTCAACGTCAACACGCCAGAAGACGCCGCCGCGGCCGAGCGCCTTGCCGCGCAGCATCCGGATGTTTGACGCCTCAACCCATCAGCGTCGTGTAGGAGAGGAAGCCGACGGTGGTACCCGGCTCGATCACCGTCATGTCCTCGCGCAATTCGGCAAGTCCGTCGGTTGCGGTCAGCGAAGTGATGACACCTGCGCCTTCTTGCGGATGCTTCACCGCTTCGATAATGCCATCCGGACCGGGCCGTAGCGCAACACGCACATATTCGCGTCTTCCCGCTTTCTTCTTGTAGGGAAACGCCAGCCGCACCGGCAGCGCGACGGGTGTTTCGGGATTCGCGCCGGCAAGCCGCAGCAGCAGCGGGCGGACCACGCGAACAAACGTCACGAAGGCCGCCACCGGATTGCCGGGCAGGCCGACGAAGGCCGCGCCAGTGTCAGCGTTTAGGCCGGGCAGCACGGCCATCGCCACCGGCCGGCCGGGCTTGATCGCGACGCGCCAGAACACCAGCCGGCCGATCGTCTCGACAGCGCTGCGGACGTGATCGGCCTCGCCGGTGGAAACGCCGCCGGAGGTCAGCACCAGATCGTGGTCGCGCGCGGCGCCTGCGATGGCCTTGGTGAGCGCGGCGGGGTCGTCCTTGAGGATGCCGAGGTCGGTCACCGCCGCGCCCAGGCGATCCAGCATGCCGTGCAGCAGGTAGCGGTTGGCGTCGTAAAGCGCTGCGGCGTTGCGCGGCTGGCCCGGCTCGACGATCTCGTCGCCGGTCGAGAACAGTGCAACCCGCACGCGCCGACACACCTTGAGCGCGGTCATGCCGACCGCGGCCGCCAGCGCCACGTCCTGCACCGCAAGCCGGCGCCCGGCCGGCAGAACGATGGCTCCGTTGGGTGCGTCCTCGCCGGCGAGCCTGCGATTGGATCCCGATTTAAGCCCCGCCGGTACGATGACGGTCGAGTCCTCCGCGCGAACATCCTCTTGCATGAACACAGTGTCGGCGCCGAGCGGCATCGGCGCGCCGGTGAAGATGCGCACCGCTTCGCCGGCGCCGAGTGGCCGTATCGTGCCGTGGCCGGCGGTCAGGCGTTCGACGACGTTCAGTTTTGTTTCAGAATCTGCGTTCAGGTCGCGATGGCGCACGGCGTAGCCGTCCACCGCGGAGTTGTCGAACGGCGGCAGGTCGAGCGGTGTGACCAGATCGGCGGCCAGCACCCGCCCGCCGGCGCTGGCAAGCGACACCGTTTCCACCTCGCGCAGCGGCTGCACACGTTCGGCAATCAGCCGCTCCATGTCGGCGATCGGCAGCAACGGGCCGGAGAACGCGAAGCAATCGTCGGTGAGCTGCGCCATCAGCCGCTCCGCATCGCGGCCGTGGCTGACTCGAGTGGTACGGCGTGTTCGAGCAGCACATCGGCAATGCGCTCGATGTCATTGAGGTCGATCACCGGCACGGTGGCCTGCGGTAGCGCGGTGTCGGCGGCGACGGCGACGATCAGCGGGTCGTTGGGATGAAGCAGCGGCTTGCCGTTTTCGGCGCGATGGATTTCGAGCTTGGGGAAGGATTCGCGTTTGAAGCCCTCGACCAGGACGAGATCGACCGGCGCGAGCTTTGCCATGAGGCCAGCGAGGTTCCATTCCGGCTCGTCGCGCAGCTCGTGCAGAATTGCGAAGCGCTTCGACGAACTGACCAGCACCTCCGTCGCGCCGGCGACGCGGTGCATGAAGGAATCCTTGCCGGGCTGGTCAAGGTCGAAGCCGTGATGCGCATGCTTGAGGGTGGAAACGCGGCAGCCGCGCGCAATCAGGCGCGGCAGCACCTTGGTGATCAGTGTGGTTTTGCCCGAGCCGCTCCAGCCTGCGAGACCGACGATGCGCATGAACGGCTTATAGCAGAGTCCGGGCGCGGGCGGGGCTTCGCTCGCCACGGGCGCGGCGGATCAGTTGCCCGCCGGTTGCATGCCCAGCGCCTGAATGCCCGCTCTCGTTGCGGGATCGGCAAGCGCGGCAAGGAACGCCTGCACCGCGGGCCGGTCGCGCCGCGCATCCACCACGATGAAATCGTAATGCTCCGGCGCGAGCGGCAGGAAGCCCAGTCCATACATCCGCGCCACCGGCTCGATGGCGATGCCCCAGTCGGCGCGGCCCTGGGCGATGGCGGCGGCGACGGCGTTGTGCGAACGCGGCTGGTTGGCGTAGCCCGGCGGCCGCGCGCCGGCGAGAAGCCTGTCCACCAGCACGCGGGTGCCGGAACCGGCGTTGCGGTTGACCATCAGGCAGGCGGCGTCGACGAGTGCGATGCGTGCCGCGTCATCGGCGCTCCTGCCCTCGAAGCGGGAATCGCCCGGCCGGAACAGCACACCTTGCATCCGCCGCCAGCCTTCGACCAGCGACAGCCCCGGCGACAACAGGTGCCTGTTGTAGATTCCCGTCGCCGGATCGACGAGGTGCACCGGCGCGATGTCGCATTGGCCGCGCTCGGCCGCCGCGACGCCGCCCTGGCTGCCGACCGCGATGGTGCGCGCCGAAAATCCGCGTTCGGCCAAAGCGCCGACCACAACATCCAGTGCGATGTCGTGGCTGCCCATGATGACGATATCGGGCGCGCGGGCTGCGTCGCCGATCAACGTGACATGCGCGAATGTGCCGGCATCGAGTGCGCTCACCAGCGCGTCGATCTCGATGAAGCCGTCAGCCTGGGAGAAGCTCGTGACCGCGCCCGAGCCTTTGGTCGAAGGAAACGCCACTGTGCCGTGCTCGCCGGAGACGAGAGACACCAGCACGAACTCCTTGCGCCCCATCTCCGAGGCGATGCGTTGCGGTACGCGCGCTTCGATGCCGGCCGCGGCCTCCGGCGGCAGGCCGGCGCGGGCGCGGATCACCGGCGCGACAAAGGCGTGGAAGGTAAAGATCGCCGAGGTCGGAAATCCGGGCAGCACCGCGATCGGCTTGCCGTCGGCGGCGGCGAGACAGAGCGGCTTGCCGGGCTTGAGCGCCACGCCGTGCACCAGGATGCCGGGCTTGCCGAGTTGCGACACCACGCGATGCGAGAGGTCGCCGGCGCCCTTCGATGTACCGCCCGACAGCACCACCATGTCGCATTCGGTGAGCGCACGACGCACCGCGTCTTCGAGCGCGCCGGCATCGTCGGGAAATGCGCCGAAGGGCACCGGTTCGCCGCCCGCTTCCGCGATGGCCGCGGCGAGGATTGCGCCGTTGGAATCGTAGACGCCGCCCGGCCGCAGCGGCGCGCCGAGCGCAACCAGTTCGTCGCCGGTGGAAAGCACCGCGACCTTGGGGCGGCGCACCACGTCGATCTCGGCAAGGCCGCACGCAGCCAGCATGCCGATTTCGCGCGAACCGATGCGCTGGCCCTTGCGCAGCAGCGTTTCGCCGCGCGCGATGTCGGAGCCGGCGTAGGAGATGAATTGGCCGGGCGAGGCGGCGCGGCGCAGTTCAATGGCCGGGATGCTCTCGATCAGTTCGGTGTGCTCGATCATCACCACCGCGTCGGCGCCGCGCGGGATCACGCCGCCGGTGGCGATGGTGGTGGCTGTTCCGGGCGGCACCTCGACCTTTGGCGCGTGGCCGCAGGCGATCACCTCGGGATTGAGCACGATCCGCACCGGTGTCGCGTCGGCCGCGCCCGCGGTGTCGGAGGCGTGCAATGCGAAGCCATCGACATTGGCACGGTCGAACGGCGGCGCGTCGATGGGTGCGGCGAGATCATTTGCCAGTACACGGCCCAGCGCGGATGCGAGCGGGACGGACTCGCCGGATAAAGGACTGAGATCGAGATGGTGCGCAAAGCGCCGCCGCGCCTCTTCGGCCGAAACCACTTCGAGGAATTGTTCCTGGCGCGCGGCCTGTCGCACGGCTGCAAGGAGCGTGTGGTCGGTGGTGGGCGTTTGCGGTTTCGCGGTCATGGCCACGGCCTTACCACGACATGGGCTCCGGGCGGGTACCCCTCGCTGCTGGCGGGAACCAGGATCCAGCCTTCGGCGCGGGCCAGCGCCTGCATCGACAGATAGCCGCTGGCGACCGGCTCGACCTTGCCGAGGCGGCGGCGCACCGGAATGACCTCGGCAAGGCCGAGCGGCGATGTGATCTTCCGTCCCAGTTCGGCCGAGAACGGCTGATCCTCGATCAGCCGGAAGGCGAGGCGCGCCAGGAGGCGGCGGCCGACGGTGAGCCAGCCGGCAAGCGCGGCGTCGATCCGCCCCGGCAGCAGCAGCACGGGGCGCGCGCCGACGAAGCCGAGCGCCGTGGTTTCACCCGGCGCGACGCCGATGCCGTGGAACTGCACGCGGCCAAGCCGTGCCAGCTTCGTCACGCTGTCATCGTTTCGCCCAGCGCCGGTACCCCCGATGGCAACCACGGCGTCGGCGCTGCCGTCGCTCAGCGCGGCTTCCAGCGCCGCGTTGTCGGTGACAGCAATGCCGCTTTCGGCCTGGATTGCCTGGGCGATGAACGCGGCCGCGCCCTGAATCACGGCCTCTGCTCGGGTCGGCACCACGCGGACGCGGGGCTGGCGGACCATGACATGCTCGATGCCCAGTGCGGTTAGAAGCGCCACGTCGAGGTGACGCAGGCGCGCGCCGGCAAGACGCAGCTTGAAGCCCGTGGGTGTGTCGGTATCCGGCAACAGAATGCCGTCGCCTGTGGTGACCGCGGCGAGCACGAACACTTGTGCCCCGCGCGTCTCGATCGCCTCGAGCGGTGCCACGGCGTCGGTACCCGGCGGCAGCGGTGCGCCGGTATCGACGCGGGTCGGCGACGGTGACAGGAGTGCCGGCGCGTAGGCGCTGGCATCGAGCGTCTGCTCGGCGCGTACGGCAAAGCCGTCGCGCAGCGCCAGGGCCGCTTGCGGGTGGCCGCTTGCCGCGACGGCATCCGCCGCAAGCGTCAGCCCGACCGCCTGCGCCAGCGTTTCCCGTCGCGGTGCGACCGGCCCGATCGAAAGATCGAAGCTTGCCAGCACGTCAGCGAGCGGGGTCAGCCGCGCAATCCGCTGGGGTTCGGAATCCGCAACCATGCGGCAAACTTGACGTGATATGGACAGGGTGTCCAGTGTCCGCCGATCACGGCAAAGCGATTGTTCCGATGGCCGAATCCAAGATCAACATGCGCGGGTTGAAATGCCCGCTGCCGGTGCTGAAAACCCGCAAATTGCTGTCCACGATGGCAACGGGCGAGGTTCTGGTGATCGAATGCACCGACCCCTTGGTCACCATCGACATTCCCAACCTGATCCGCCAGACTGGCGACACGATCGAGCAGCACAGCAAGAAGGGCCGGGTCCTGACCTTCCGGATTCGCAAATCCTGACGGCGGTCGAACCGGCTATTTCTTCTCCGCCTTTTTGTCCACAGCAAGCCCGACTTGCTTGACGATCGGGCCCCAGACCTTGCCCTCGCTCTCGATGAACTTGCTGTATTGCTCGGGTGTCATCGCTTTCGTGAGGAGCCCGTCGTGGCGCATGCGTGCGGCGGTTTTCGGCTCTTTCAATCCGCGAATCACCTCCTCGTTGATCTTCTTGACGAGGTCCGGCGGCATATTGGCCGGGCCTGCCAGGCCGAACCAGATCGACGCCACGAGTTGCGGGTAGCCCTGCTCCTTGAATGTCGGCAGGTCGGGCCAATCGGGCAGTCGCTCCTCGGTCGAGACAGCGAGGCCGGTCAGCGTGCCGCCGCGCATCATGGCGGCAGTCGAGGACACGGTTTGCGATGACCAGATGATGTGGCCGCCGACCAGGTCGTTGAGCGCCTGCGAAGCGCCCTTGTAAGGCACGTGCTCGGTCTTGATCTTGGCCATCTCGGAAAAATTCGCCGCGACCAGATGGCCCATGCTGCCGAGTCCAGAGGACGAATAAGTCAGGATGTCCTTCTTGCCGCGCTCGACAAATTCCTTGAGCGTCTTGATCCCGCTCTTTTGCGAATTGACCGAAAGCACCACCGGCGAGCCGCCGACGAAGGCGATGTTGGTCAGGTCTTTAAGCGGATTGTAATGCACGTCCGTCCGCGTCAGCGGGTGAAGCACCAAGTGTGAGACGTTGACGATGGCGAGATTGTAGCCGTCGGGCTCCGACTCCATGAGCGAGCGGACACCGATCTGGCCGCCGGCTCCGGATCGGACCTCGACGTAGAATTGCTGCTTGAAGGCGGACGAAAGGTGGTCGGCGACGATCCTTGCGAGGATGTCGGCAGTCCCGCCCGCAGCAAACGTGCTGATGACGCGAACCGGCCGGGTGGGCCAGTCTGCTGCGGTTGCCGGGCAGGAGAGCGCCAGCGTTGCGGTCACGGCCAAGGCCGCGCGAAGATATCTCATGCCCCATTCCTCCGTTGAACGTGGCGGGTACTTTAAGGGAACTAAAACCTGGCGAGCAATGGGCTCGGTGTCACACGCAGCCGTAGACAATTCTTCGGATATCGGGGAATGTCGCGCCCGGACCTGCAACTTGTGGTGCTCTCCCGATGGCCATTCCCAAAGCGTCCCAAGCCCTTGCGCGTTTTACCGTGCTTGATCTCACCCGCGTCCGCTCGGGTCCGACCTGCGTGCGGCAGCTCGCGGATTGGGGCGCCAACGTCGTCAAGATCGAGATGCCGCCTGACGAGAAGGGTGGGGAAGGTCCCGGCGGCCCGCGCGAAGGAGCCGATTTCCAGAACCTGCACCGCAACAAGCGGAGCATGACGCTGAACCTGAAATCCAAGGAAGGCCGCGCGGCATTCCTGAAGATGGTGAAGAAGGCCGATGTCGTGGTCGAGAACTTCCGGCCCGACGTGAAGCGGCGGCTGAAGATCGACTACAAGGATTTGAAGAAAATCAATCCGCGCATCGTTTACGGCAGCATTTCCGGCTTCGGTCAGGACGGGCCCTACGAGAACCGCCCGGGCTTCGATCAAATCGCCCAAGGCATGGGCGGCCTGATGTCGATCACGGGGCTTCCCGGCAACGGCCCGGTTCGCGTCGGCATCCCGGT
>JAFKKQ010000279.1 GCA_017304505.1 Hyphomicrobiales bacterium
CGTGTTGTCCGGGATAACGATCACCGCCCCGCGCGGCCCGGCCGGTGGAGAGATGGCCGCATCCTGCTAGATTGCATGGTCTGGCCTTGCATGATCTGGCCTTGCATGATCTGGCCTTGATGGAGTCCGCCCGTGCTCGACCGTCCCTCGTCCGCCATGCGCGACCGGCTCGCGATGTACAGCGGCAACGCGCTCAAGCTCGGCCTGTTCGGGGTCAACTGCTCGTCCGGCCGCTCCGCCACCAGGGTGCCCGAGCGCTGGTCGGCAAGCTGGGCGGATTGCCTGGCGCTCTCCCGCATGGCCGATGACGCCGGCATCGACTTCATGCTGCCGGTCGGGCGCTGGAAGGGTTATGGCGGCGACACGGACATGCACGGCGAGACGCTGGAAACCATCACCTGGGCCACCGGCCTGCTGGCGGCGACAAGCCGCATCACCGTGTTCGGCACCGTGCACGCGCCGCTCTTCCATCCGATCATCGCGGCCAAGCAATGCGTCACCGCCGATCATGTCGGCTGCGGCCGCTTCGGCCTCAACATCGTCGCCGGCTGGAACGAGGGCGAGTTCGAGATGTTCGGTGTCGAGCAGCGCGAGCACGAGGCGCGCTACGACTATGCCCAGGAATGGATCGACGCGATCAAGCTGGCCTGGGGTCCGCAGGACGATTTCGATTTCGCGGGCACGCATATCAAGCTGAAGACGGTGCGCGCCAAGCCCAAGCCCTACGGCGGCACACGGCCGCTCATCATGAACGCCGGATCGTCCGGGACAGGGCAGGCGTTTGCGATGCGCAACTGCGATGCCTACTTCACCGCCACGTCATCGTCGCGGCAGGGCGGCGTCGAGGCGACCGCGAAGATGGTCGCGGGCGTCAAGAGCGAAGCGGCCGCGCTGGGTCGCGAGATCGAGGTGTTCACCGTCGGCCAGGTGGTCTGCCGCCCGACGCAGAAGGAGGCGGAGGACTATTACCGCCATGCCATCATCGACAATGCCGACTGGGGCGCGGTCGATGGCATGCTGTCGATCAAGAACATCACGCCGCAAACCGTCGGCGAGGACGAGTACAGGAAGAAGCGCGAATATTTCGCCTCGCGTGCCATCGGCGGCTATCCGTTCGTGGGTTCGCCCGATCGCGTTGCCGAGCACCTGGCCGATCTGAGCCGCGGCGGGGTGCGCGGCATCGCGTTCTCGATGGTCAATTATCTCGAGGAGCTGCCGCTGTTCCGCGACGAGGTGCTGCCGCGGCTGGCCCGGCTCGGCGTGCGTGAAGCGTAACGGCGGAAGCGTGACGGTCAGTTCAGCGTGCGCTTGCCGTTGCCGCTGTCGAGCGAGAACGCCGGGATCTCGACGTCGAAGCCTTCACCCGTCGCCGATTCCATGCCGTAGGTTCCGGCCATGAACCCCGAGGGTGTGGGCAGCGGCACGCCGCTGGTGTACTCGAACGATTCGCCGGGCTTGAGCGTCGGCGTTTCGCCGACCACACCCGCGCCGCGCACCTCCTGCAGCTTGCCGTAGGCGTCGGTGATCTTCCAGTGGCGGGTCTTGAGCTGCACCGTGGCCGTGCCGCGATTGGTGATTTCGATGGTGTAGGCCCAGAAATAATAGCCGTTCTCCGGCGATGAACGCTCGGACAGGAAGCGCGGAGTCACCTGAATCTCTATGCCCCGGGTGGTGGCGCGGTACATCGGTTTGGAAGCCTTTGATTCTGCGCCGGTGATCCGGCGTCATTAATATCCCGTGGCGCGCCGAAAATTCAACGTGGGAAACCCCACGCGGCAGCCACAATTCCAGTAAGATGGTGCCTCAAGGTGCCGACGCGCATGGATACCCAGCAGCAGCACGACGTTCCGCCAGGCACGCCGCTTATGGCTTCGCTCATCCAGCAGGCTCCTGCAGCCCAGCTTCCCGCCGCTTCGTCCGCCGCCGCGCAAAGTTCCGCCGTGACGACAGAACGCGACCTGCGTCTCGACCTGTTCCGCGGGATCGCGCTGTGGCTGATCTTCCTCGATCACGTTCCCAACAACATCGTCGCCTGGTTCACCATCCGCAATTACGGCTTCAGCGACGCGACCGAAATCTTCATTTTCATCTCCGGCTATACGGCGGCTTTCGTCTACGGCCGCGCCATGATCTCGCGCGGCTTCATCATTGCCGGCGCGCGCATCCTCAAGCGAGCGTGGCAGATCTATGTCGCCCACATCTTCCTGTTCGCGATCTATATCGCCGAAATCTCCTACGTCGCGTCGAGCTTCGAGAATCCGCTCTACGTGGAGGAGATGAATGCGCTCGATTTCCTCAAGCAGCCGGAAATCACGATCATCCAGGCGCTGCTGCTCAAGTTCAAGCCCGTCAACATGGAGATCACGGAAGGCGTGTCGGTACGGTTTGGCGTACCCGGCCCGGCATTTCCGATAGCGTTTTCGGTAAGATAATAATTGAGCATGAGCCGCACGCCTTTCCGCACGTACCAGTT